>JAPPNE010000139.1 GCA_028818775.1 Deltaproteobacteria bacterium
TGGCGCCGCCGCCGATCTCCGGGGCGTTGGCGTGCACGGTGAAGGTGGCGTCGTCGTTGAACACGATGCGCGCGTTGTACTGCGTGGTGGACAGGTCCTTGATGGCGCAGGCGATGCCGGTGCCGACCTTCTCGCCGGGCCGGGCAAGGGACTCCGGGGCGCGCTCGCCACGGGACGCCTCGAAGCGCTCCAGGCACGCCTGGAACGTCTCCAGGGGGCTGCCGTCCAGCGGCGGTCCGCCGAGCACGTAGCGTTCGCCGGAGCGCAGCAGGTTCTTGCGGCGGAACTCGATGGGGTCGTAGCCCAGCTCGGTGCAGATGTGGTCGGTGTGCGCCTCGCATGCCCAGCCGAGCTGCACGCTGCCGATGCCGCGGAAGGCCCCGGCGGGCACCTTGTTCGTGTAGACGGAGTAGCAGTCGGCGCGCGCGTGCTGCATGCGGTAGGGGCCCACGGCGCGGAACGCGGCCTTGCGCGTGACCTGGATGCCGAAGTCGGCGTAGGCGCCGGTGTCGAGGTAGATCCTGGCCTCGCGGCAGAACAGCGTGCCGTCCTCGCGCAGCCCGGTGCGGATCTCGATCTCGGCCGGGTGGCGCCGGGCCGTGAACGCGGTCTCTTCCATGGACAGGCGAAGCTGCACCGGCACCCCGGCGGCGGCCGCCGCCAGCACGGCGAGGTGCTCCATGCTCACGTGTCCCTTGGAACCGAACCCGCCGCCCACGTAAGGGACCTTCACCGTCACCTGCCCGGGCTCCAACCCGAACATGCGCGCCAGTTCATCGCGCACCGGAAAGGGTGCCTGCGACGAGCTGTGCACGGTAACGGAACGGTCGTCCACCATGGCCACGGCGCAATGGGGTTCCATGGGGTAGTGGAACAGCGACGGGAAGGTGAAGCGGTCCTCGATGACGCGGGCGGCCTCGCGGAAGGCGCGCTCCGGATCGCCCTCGATGAAGTGGGTGCCGCCGCAGTGGTTGTGGGCGTAGTCATACTCGAAGTCGTCGGCGCCCTGGGTGTCGTAGACGGCGTCGGCGTCGTGCACGAGCGTGCCGCCCCGGATCGCCGAGCGCATCTCCGCCACCTGCGGCAGCGGCGTGTAGCGCACCTCCACCCGCGCTGCCGCCTCCACCGCCGCGGTCTCGCTGTCCGCCACCACGATGGCCACGGGCTCCCCCTGGAAGCGGGCCTTCTCGTGGGCCAGCACCGGCCGGTCCTTCACCGCCTGGCCGTAGGGCTTGAGGGCGCGAATGCACCCGAGCCGCCCGAGGTCCAGGCCGTCGTAGGTGATGACGGTGTGGACGCCCGGAACCGCGCGCGCGGCCTCGAGGTCGAACCCGTCGATGCGCGCGTGGGCGTGGGGGCTCGACACGAGCCTGGCGAACTTCATCCCCGGCACCGCGAGGTCCGCCGTGTAGACGGCGCCCCCGGTGACCTTCTCGTCCGCGTCCAGGCTGCGGACTGATCGGCCGACGTACTTCATCAAGAAAGCTCCAGACTCGTGTTTTGTGCTTTTATAGCGGACCCGCGGGGGTTTCAAAAACGGCCCCGTCGCGGGCGTGGCGCAAACCGCCGTACATTGATAGACTGTGAGGACGAAATCGGCGAATCCAGCCGACCGCCCGCCTCGGCACCAGCGTTCAGGGAATTCCCGCGGTGACGGGCCGCCCCGGCGGACCTGTAGCGCGTCCTTAACCAAATGGGTAGCTGCTGAATTCCGGTCTGTTTTGTGGTATTCGCGATAGTTTCAGTACCCGCAAGACGGGCTTGAACCGTCTTGCCGAGGTCTGTTCGACATGAAGAAGCACCAAGAGTACCAAGGACTCTATGACCCCGCGTACGACCACGACGCCTGCGGCGTGGGCATCGTGGCCAACCTGAACGGCCGCAAGTCCCACGACATCATCCGCCGCGCCGTCGAGGTCCTCATCAACCTGGAGCACCGGGGCGCCTGCGGCTGCGACCCGGGCACCGGCGACGGCGCCGGCATCCTGTTCCAGATCCCCGACGCGTTCTTTCAGCGGCATTGCCGGCCCATGGGCATCTCCCTGCCGGATCCGGGCAAGTACGGTGTCGGCATGGTCTTCCTGCCGCGGGAGACGGAGCAGCATCGCTGGTGCGAGCAGGTCATCGAGAAGACCGTCCGGGACGAGGGTCAGGAGTTCCTGGGCTGGCGCGATGTGCCCGCGGACTTCACCCAGTGCGGCGAGCTGGCCGCCCAGGTGGCGCCGCTGATCCGGCAATTCTTCATCGGCGCCGGTGCGGAGATCGCCACCCAGGACCAGTTCGAGCGCAAACTCTACGTCGTCCGCAAGGTCATCGAGAACGCGGTGGACGCGGGCCTCGCCACGGAGGTCCGGGACGACTTCTACATCTCCAGCCTGTCCAGCAAGACCGTGGTCTACAAGGGCCTGCTGCGGGCCGACCAACTGGATTCCTTCTACCGGGACCTCTCGGACGACTCCATCATCTCCGCCCTGGCGCTGGTGCACTCGCGGTACAGCACCAACACGCTGGGCTCGTGGCGGCTGGCGCACCCCTACCGCATGCTGTGCCACAACGGCGAGATCAACACGATCCGCGGCAACCAGAACTGGATGCGCGCGCGGGAGGCGCTGTTCTCGTCGCCGCTGTTCGGCGACGACATGGCCAAGCTGAGTCCGATCATCCGCGAGGGGGCCAGCGACACCGCGGGATTCGACAACGCGCTGGAGTTGCTGGTGTCCACCGGCCGGTCGCTGCCGCACGCGCTGATGATGATGATCCCCGAGGCCTGGGAAAACCACGACACCATGTCGGACGAGAAGAAGGCGTTCTACGCCTATCACGCCTGCCTCATGGAGCCGTGGGACGGTCCGGCGCTCATCGCCGCCTGCGACGGCGACCGGGTGTGCACCACCCTGGACCGGAACGGGCTGCGGCCCTTCCGCTACGTGGTCACCAAGGATGACTTCATCGTGGGCGCGTCCGAGGCGGGCGTGCTCGACCTGGCGCCCGAGCGTATTCTGATGCGCGGCCGGCTGCAGCCGGGGCGGCTCTTCCTCATCGATACGCTGGAAGGGCGCATTATCGACGACGACGAGATCAAGCACCAGATCAGCACGCGGCGGCCGTACCGCCGGTGGCTTTCCGAGAAGATGGTTTCGCTGGACGACCTGCCCGAGCCGGAAGACGTCCCCGGGCTCGACGTGGAAACCCTCGCGGAACGCCAACGAGCCTTCGGCTACACCAGTGAAGAGCTCAAGATCCTCATCGGCCCCATGGCGGTCAGGGGAGAAGAGCCGGTGGGCTCCATGGGCAACGACGCGCCGCTGGCGGTCCTGTCCGACCGGCCGCAGTTGCTTTTCCACTACTTCAAGCAGCTCTTCGCGCAGGTGACCAATCCGCCCCTGGACGCCATCCGTGAAGAGCTGGTGACCGCCCTGCGCACGTCCGTCGGCTCGGAGCAGGACCTCTTCGCGGAGACGGCGGAGCATTGCCGCCAGCTCCAGCTCGAGCGGCCGATGCTGACCAATCGCGAGCTGGCCCGCATCAAGGCCCTGGACCAGCCCGGGCTCAAGGCGGAGACGCTGCCCGCGGTGTTCCCGAAGTCCGCGTCCGCCGGGGCGTTGACGGAGGCCGTGGACGCCCTGTGCGAGGAAGCCGGCCGGGCCATCAAGGACCGGGGCGCCACCGTGCTGATCCTGTCCGACCGGAACGTCGGGCCGGACTGGGTCCAGATCCCCAGCCTGCTGGCCACCGCGGCGGTGCACCACTACCTGATCCGCGAAGGGCTGCGCACCAGCGCCGCCATCGTGGTGGAGTCGGGCGAGGCCCGGGAGGTGATGCACTGCTGCCTGCTCATCGGCTACGGCGCCGAAGCCATCAACCCGTACCTGACGTTGGAGACGGTGGAGTGGATGTGCCGCGACGGCCTGCTCCCGGACGTGCCCGGAGAAAAGGCCCGCGCCAACCTGATCAAGGCCTTGGGCAAGGGTGTGCTGAAGACCATGTCCAAGATGGGCATCTCCACCATCAAGTCGTACCACGGGGCGCAGATCTTCGAGGCCATCGGCCTCAAGCAGTCGGTGATCGACAAGTACTTCACCTGGACGGCGTCGCGCATTGAGGGCATCGGACTCGACGAGGTGGAGCGGGAGTACCGCCGGCACCACCATCACGGCTATCCGGAGCGGGCGGTGGCGAGCGACGGCACCCTGGACGTGGGCGGCTACTACCAGTGGCGCAAGGACGGGGAGCACCACCTGTTCAACCCCCACACCATCGCGCTGCTGCAGACCTCCACGCGCACCGCCGACTACGACCTCTTCCAGGAGTACTCGAAGCAGATCGACGACCAGACCCGGCTGCTCGGGACGCTTCGCGGGCTGTTCGACTTCCGGCCGATGCAGCCGGCCATCCCCATCGAGGAGGTAGAGCCGGCGTCGGAGATCGTCAAGCGGTTCTCCACCGGGGCCATGTCCTACGGCTCCATCAGCAAGGAGGCCCACGAGAACCTGGCCATCGCCATGAACCGCATCGGCGGCAGGAGCAACTCGGGCGAGGGCGGCGAGGACCCGGACCGCTACTACCCCGACGCCAACGGCGACTGGCGCAACAGCGCCATCAAGCAGGTGGCCTCCGGCCGCTTCGGGGTCACCAGCAACTACCTGGTCAACTGCACCGACCTGCAGATCAAGATGGCCCAAGGGGCCAAGCCGGGCGAGGGCGGACAGTTGCCCGGCCACAAGGTGTTCGAGGCCATCGCACGGGTGCGGAAGTCCACGCCGGGCGTCGGCCTGATCTCACCGCCGCCGCATCACGACATCTACTCCATCGAGGACTTGGCCCAGCTCATCCACGATCTCAAGTGCGCCAACGACCGCGCGCGCATCCACGTGAAGCTGGTGGCCGAGGTGGGCGTGGGCACGGTGGCGGCCGGGGTTTCCAAGGGCAAGGCCGACGTCGTGCTCATCAGCGGCTACGACGGCGGCACCGGCGCCTCGCCGGAATCGTCCATGAAGCACGCCGGCATCCCCTGGGAACTGGGCGTGGCCGAGACCCAGCAGGTGCTGGTGCAGAACGACCTGCGCGGCCGCATCGTGGTGCAGACCGACGGCCAGCTCAAGACCGGCCGGGACGTGGCCATCGCGTGCATGCTGGGGGCCGAGGAGTTCGGCTTCGCCACCACCGCGCTGGTGGTGAGCGGCTGCATCATGCTGCGCAAGTGCCACCTCAACACCTGCTCGGTGGGCGTGGCCACCCAGGACGAAGAGCTGCGCAAGAAGTTCACCGGCAGGCCCGAGCACGTGGTCACCTTCATGAACTTCATCGCCGAACAGATGCGCGAGATCATGGCGGAGTTGGGATTCCGCACCGTCGACGAGATGGTGGGGCGCGCGGACTGCCTCGACACCCGGAATGCCATCGAGCACTGGAAGGCCAAGGGGCTCGATTTCTCGAAGCTGCTGACCTTGGTGGAGGCACCGTCCTCGGTGGCGCGCTACTGCCGCGAGGTCCAGGACCACGGCCTCGACAGGAAGCTCGACCAACGCCTCATCGAGGCGGCCCGGGACGCCCTCGAAGAGGGCAAGCCCGTAGCGATCCGCCACGAGATCCACAACATCGACCGCACCGCCGGCACCATGCTGAGCGCCGAGGTGTCGCGCCGCTACGGCGAGGACGGGTTGCCGCCGGAGACCATCCGGATCAACCTGTTCGGCTCCGCGGGGCAGAGCTTCGGGGCGTTCCTGGCGCCGGGCGTTTCGCTCCTGCTCGAAGGCGAGTCCAACGACTACACCGGCAAGGGGCTGTCGGGCGGGCTCATGGCGGTGTACCCGCCGGAGAACGCCGCGTTCGATCCCACGGAGAACATCATCATCGGCAACGTCGCGCTGTACGGCGCCACCGGCGGGCAGGCGTTCTTCCGCGGCCTCGCCGGCGAGCGTTTCGCCGTGCGCAACAGCGGCGCCGAAACCGTCATCGAGGGCGTGGGTGACCACGGCTGCGAGTACATGACCGGCGGTCGCGTGGTGGTCCTGGGGCCGGTGGGGCGCAACTTCGCCGCGGGCATGAGTGGCGGCATCGCCTACGTGCTCGACGAGCGGGGCGTTTTCCCCGGACTGTGCAACCAGGAGATGGTGGACCTGGAGCCGCTGGAGGATGAAGAGGACATCGCCCACGTGCGCCGCCTCATCGAAGCCCACGTGCGCCATACCGGAAGCGACCGCGGCGAGTACGTGCTCGACCGCTGGGCGGAGCTTCTGGGATCGTTCGTGAAGGTCATGCCGGTGGACTACCGCCGTGCCCTGCGGGAGATGGCCGCCCGCCAAGCGCGTCCGGCCGAGGTCGAAAGCCGGGAAGGGACGGCGGCTTCGGCCTGAGCCGGCGCTACGCAAATACGCCGACGTTTCGGATCGTCGTCTCCGCCTCTCTTCCGTCATTCCCGCGAAAGCGGGAATCCAGGGGTGGGGAGGGGCCAGTCAGTTACAATGGGAAAAATCACGGGATTCATGGAATTCGAGCGGGGCAAGCAGGCTTACCGCGACCCCCTCGAACGTTTGAAGGACTGGGAAGAGTTCGTGCTGCCCATGCCGGGCGAAGCGCTGCGCGAGCAGGGCGCCCGCTGCATGGACTGCGGTATCCCGTTCTGCCACACGGGCGTGCCCATGGGGCGCGGACCCGGCGCCTCGGGCTGTCCGCTCAACAACCTCATTCCGGACTGGAACGACCTGGTCTACCGGGACCACTGGAAAGAGGCCCTGGCGCAGTTGCACAAGACCAACAACTTCCCTGAGTTCACCGGCCGCGTGTGCCCAGCCCCGTGCGAGGGCTCCTGCGTCCTGGGCATCAACAGCACCCCGGTCACCATCAAGACCATCGAGTGCTCCATCGTCGACCGGGGTTTCGCGGAGGGCTGGATCGTGCCCGAGCCGCCGCTCCAGCGGACCGGAAAACGCGTCGCGGTCATCGGCTCCGGCCCCGCCGGCCTGGCGTGCGCGGCCCAGCTCAACCGCGCCGGCCACAGCGTCACGGTCTACGAACGCGCGGACCGGCCCGGCGGCCTCCTCATGTACGGCATCCCCAACATGAAGCTCGACAAGGAGAAGGTGGTGCGGCGGCGCCTCGACCAGATGGAGGCCGAGGGCGTCGAGTTCGTCACCGGTGTGGAGATCGGCAAGGACATCCCCGCCGACGACCTGCAACGGGAGTGCGACGCGGTGGTGATCTGCACCGGCGCCACCAAGCCCAACGACTTCGTACGCAACGCGCCGGGTCGCGATCTCAACGGTATCCACTTCGCCATGGAATTCCTCCATGCCAACACCAAGAGCCTGCTCGACTCCGGCCACGCCGACGGCCACTACATCTCCGCCAAGGACAAGCACACCATCGTGCTGGGCGGCGGCGACACCGGCACCGACTGCGTCGGCACCGCCTTGCGCCACGGCTGCCGCAGCCTCCAGCAGTTCGACGTGATCCCCAAGCCGCCCCCCGAACGGGCGCCCAACAACCCGTGGCCCCAGTGGCCGGTGGTCTACAAGCTCGACTACGGCCAGGAAGAGGGCAAGGCGCTCTTCGGCGACGATCCGCGCCGTTACGACACCAACACCGTCAAGTTCATCGACGACGGCCACGGCCGCATCAAGGCCCTGCAGACCATGGACCTCGACTGGAGCAAGCCCGCCAACGGCGCGCCCTTCAGCCCGGTGGAAGGCAGCGAGCAGGAGTGGCCCGCCGACCTCGTCCTCCTTGCCATGGGCTTCTCCGGCCCCGAGGACGAAGTGCTCACCCAACTCGGCGTCGAACGCGACGCCCGCTCCAACGCCCAGGCCGAGTACGGCAAGTACGCCACCAACGTCGGCAACGTCTTCGCCGCCGGCGACGCCCGCCGCGGCCAAAGCCTCGTCGTCTGGGCCATCCACGAAGGCCGCGGCGGCGCCCGGGAGGTGGACCGCTACCTCATGGGCAGCACCGACCTTCCTTGAGTCGCTCTTGACTCCGCTCGGCTGACAATCATATCAGTGGCTCAGATTGGGATCGTTGAGCAGGTCAGACGCGTCGCGAAGAGACGGCTGCTTTTCTTGCCTCACGCGGTCCGGCAGATGGCGCGGCCGGAACGGATGATTTCAACCAACGAGGTCCGGGAGGTTGTCGAGCGCGGCGAACTGATCGAGGACTATCCTGAAGATGTGCGGGGGCACAGTTGCCTGTTCCATGGCCGCGGAAGCGGGCAACGAAACATCCATGTGGTATGCTCCCCCAAGGAAGAGTATCTTGCGGTGATCACAGCGTATCTTCCCTCGGCGGATGAATGGGAAGCCGATTCGCGAACCAGGAAGAAATCATGAACTGCATTCACTGCAAAGGAGCGATGAAACGCTCGACCGCGGCCCTCCATATCGAACGTAGCGGCTATCACTTGGCGCTTGATGCGGTACCGGCCTGGGTCTGCAGCCAGTGCGGTGAACCCTATTTCGACGAGCGAGAGGTCGACACCATCCAGGATACGATCCACACTCTGGATGAGCAGACGCGACGCCTTTCGCACGGTGCGGCATAGGGCCGCGCGGGAAGTGGCCGTTACTTCAGCGGTAGCATCGACCTTCGCCGACCGACCTCATAAATCAACCAAGTCAATGCTTGGTTGGGTTTCCTCTGCCCACGCGGATGTGAACCGACTGAACGGGTTTGTCGATGATTCGTGGATCCCCAATCTCAGGGGTCGACACTGATCCTATGCATTTGTAGCGATATTCTGGACAGGCCAAGGGTAAATCGATGTCACAACAAGCGATCGACCACCACATTGTGCCCGTTTTCTTTCTGAAGCGGTGGGCCCGGAGGCTTAATGGCGCCGACAAAGTTACTGTGTTCACGTGGCGTGCGATGCCGGGGAAATTGACGGTATCTGAACTGATTCCCGACAAGACAGTCTATGAACGGCACTTGTTGTCGTTAACCCACCCGATAAATGGCCGAACCGACCAAGTCGAAGCCGGCGCTATGCAACAGATCGATAGCGACGCTGCCGATGTGGTCACCAAGTTGCTCGATTCCGCTCCGACGCTCTCTCCGCGGGAGTACTACATCCTGTGTGTCTTCATGGCTTCACTCATTCTCCGCGATCCGGATAACGTCGATAGGATCCGGCGGGTTGGGTCCGAGTCTATCTTGCACAGTCTTGCCGAGGACCCCGAGGAATATGACGCTCTAGCCAAACCAGGTGATCCTGTTTCATTGATCAAATTTGCCGAAGAGTTAGATGCCGGCCTGACCAAAGACTTCGGAATTCGCCGCTTGCCCGTCGTGATACGCCATTTTGCCAACCACCTCTACCAGCTAGACTTCGCTTCTCGCGGCGTGCTGGATTTTGGCGCGTACGGGCATTCGCTTGTCCTCTCTGACCGGCCCGTCATCTCTACGACCGAACTCGGTATCACCAACTTTAAGGATCCCGATTTTTTGGCTCTGCCGCTCAACCCGCGGAAAGCCTTCGTGGCATTCAAGTCACCCATCACCGCACGGTGTATTCTCGACGAAAGGTTCCACCGTAATCGCAAGACCCTCCTCACGATCGTGAACCAAACTTCGTGTATCCAGGCCCGTGAGCGTGTGGTTGCCCATGATCGAACGCCGCAGCGATTCGTCGAGAATCGTTTTAAGTTGAGATGCACATAGGCGGGTCTTGAACTTCGCCCGTGCGCTGCTTGAGCGCCACGTAGAGGCTCCTCACGTCCACGCCAGCATAAACACTCCTCCAACGATCAGCGCCGCGCCCACCCCGTCCTGCACCCGCACGATCTCGATTCCCTTCAGGGTGAAGTGCGCCAGCGCGAAGGTCACCAGGGGCTGGATGTTCCAGATGGGGCCGACGATGACGGCGGGGGCGTGGACCACGGCGAGGAAGGTGAGGATGGTGCCGATGGCGTGGACGACGCCGGAAGCGGCGAAGCAGACGGTGCTGGCCAGGGGAACGCCGCGGAAGACGATGCGGATGCGCAGCACCTTGCCCAGCAGGAAGATCATGATGAGTCCGGTGATCTGCGTGATGAGCGCGCCGACGATGGGGTCGCCGCCCTGGAGCACGCCGAGGCGCTTGAGGATGGGACCCAGGCTGTAGAAGGCGAAGGACAGGAAGGCGTTGACGAAGCCTATCAGAGGGGCGGAGGGCTCCGTCGCGGTCGTCTTGACGTGGGTGATCAGGAGGATGCCCGCGACGATGGCGATGACGCCGCCGAAGGTCCCGGCGGTGGCGGTTTCGCCGAGCAGGGTGACGCCGATGACGGTGGTGAGGAGCGGCGAGGCGTTCTTGATGGACTGGGCGCGGGAGGCGCCGACCTGGTCGATGGCCCTCAGCAGGAAGACGCGGCCGAAGAACGCGCCCACCGCGCCCAGGACCACGAAGGTGACCACTGCGGGAAGCGGGACCGGCAGGCCGGCGGCGTCGTAGACGACGATCCACACCAGCACCAGGAAGGGGACCATGGCGACCTGCTGGATCGTCACCGCGGCGTCCACGTCCGAGCCCACCAGTCCCCGCTTCACCAGCGGCGGCACCAGCCCCCACACGATACCCCCTGCGAGGGCGTAGATGATCCCCAATCCCACCAAGGGCAGTGTGGTCCGGCGGCTATCTCGGCGTCAAACGCGGCAGGCAGGATGTCGTTGGGGCGATCTTTAGTAGGGGCGACCGGCCGGTCGCCCCTGGATGCGTCTCAGGGTCACTGCGCGGGCAGCACCTTGATCTTGATGGTGTGCGCCATCTTCTTGCCGAAGGACCGATGGAGGCCGTCGGCGAATTGCATGGTCAGGGTGTATTCCCCGGGCTCGAGCTTGATGGTGGCTTCCGTCTGCCCCTTGCCGTAGTGCAGGTGGGTCTTGTCCGTCGGGATCACCTTCCCGCCGCGCATGGGGCCTTGGTTGAGCAGGATGTGGTGATGCCCCGTTCCGGCGACCACGCCCGCTTCGGAAGGTTTGATCGTCATGCCTTCCACGCCCATCACCACCTTCACCGGGCTCCGCACCTCGGCCCCATCCTTCGGCTCGATGAAGTAGACGCGCCGTTCCTGTGCCGTTGCGTATCCCGCGAGCGTGAGAAAACCGACAAATGCCGCGGCGGCGAGCCGCCAAAGTCCAGGTCTGTGCATGATGAAACTCCTTTCCGGTGAAGTGACGCAGACCCTAGCAGCCGCGTCCTACGTTGACAAGCCACGGATGATGACCTAGTGGGTTCAGGGTCGCGAATTTCCCGTCAGAGAAAGGGTCTCCATGTCGGACATCAAGAAATCGGACCAGCGCTGGCAGTCGGACGTCATCGTCGACCTCATGAAGCTCTACGGCATCCCCTACGTCGCCCTCAATCCGGGGGCCAGCTACCGGGGACTCCACGACTCGATGGTGAACTACGGCGAGAACGATCCCGAGATGCTCTTGTGTAACCACGAGAAGATCGCGGTGCAGATCGCCCACGGCTACGCCAAGGCCTCGGGCAAGCCCATGATCGCCATCGTGCACGACGTGGTGGGGCTGCTGCACGCCCCCATGGGCATCTACTACGCCTACATCGACCGCTGCCCGGTGTTCGTCATCGGCGCCACCGGCCCCATGGACGAGAAGTACCGGCGCCCGTTCATCGACTGGATCCACACGGCCTTTGCCCAGGGCGACGCGGTGCGGAACTTCACCAAGTGGGACTACCAGCCCGGCAGCATCCATGGCGTGCCGGACTCCTTCGCGCGGGCCTACTCCATCATGATGAGCGAGCCACAGGGGCCCATCTACATGTGCTACGACTCGGCGCTGCAGGAGACGCCGCTTACCGATGATGTACAGATCCCGCCCGCGTCCGCGGTCAAGGTGCCGTCGCGCATCGCCCCGGAGCAGGCGGCGGTGGCCCAGGCCGCGGAGATGCTGGTGAAGGCGAACAATCCGTTGCTGCTCACCGAGTACGCTGCACGCATGCCGGAGGGCTTCGAGCCCACGGTGGAGCTGGCCGAAACGGTCGGGGCATCGGTCTTCGACGTCTGCAAGCGGCTGGGTTTCCCGAACCGCCATCCCCAGAGCATGAGCTTCAACCCCGACGCCTTCAACGGGGTCGACCTGGTGATGGCGCTGGACGTGGTGGACTGGACCCGCGGCTCCCACCGGCTCAACACCCAGACCCGGGAGATCACGGTGGTGACGGCGCCGGACTGCAAGTGGGTCGACGCGGGCTTTGCCGACATCGAGATCAGCAAGTGGGCCACCGACTACAACAAGCACAACAACTGGGACCTGCGGGTGATGGGCGACACCGCCATCACCATACCCGAGCTGACCAAGACATGCCGTGCGCTCATTGACGCCGACTCGGCTCTGAAGGGCCGCATCGACGAGCGCAAGAAAGCCTTGGCGGACAAGCACGAGCAACAGTGGGCCAAGTGGCAGAAGCAGGTGGAGTCGGAGATGGACCAGCGGCCCATGACCGAGTCCCGGCTGGCCTACGAGGTGTGGCAGGCCATCAAGGACGAGGACTGGGTGCTGACCGCCGGGACCCTGAAGGACTGGGTGCAGAAGATCTGGGACTTCGACCAACCCTACCGGCATCCGGGCCGGGAGCTGGGCACCGGCACCCAGATCGGCATGTCCATCGGCGTGGCCCTGGCCCACAAGGGGCAGGGGAAGCTGGTGGTGGACCTCCAGCCCGACGGCGACCTGATGTTCGATCTGGGCGCGCTGTGGATGCCCATCAAGTATGACATCCCCATGCTGGTCGTGATGTACAACAACCGCGCCTACTACAACGACTGGGCGCACCAGATCCACATGGCGCACCAGCGCGGCACCGATCCGGCCCGGGCCTACATCGGCATGGACCTCGAAGCGCCGCCGCCGGACTTCG
Organism: Deltaproteobacteria bacterium; assembly: GCA_028818775.1. Lineage (NCBI taxonomy): Bacteria > Pseudomonadati > Myxococcota > Myxococcia > Deltaproteobacteria bacterium. Next base: position 12,857 of record JAPPNE010000139.1, read on the forward strand.
CGCACATCGCCCGGGGCATGGGCTGGTACGCCGAGGGCCCCATCGAGGATCCCGCCGAGGTGGTGCCGGCGGTGCGCCGCGCCATCGAGCAGGTCAAGGCCGGCAAGCCCGCGCTGGTCGACCCCATCGTCTGGCGCCGGGACATCAACACCTGAGCGAGAAAAGGAAACAGGCATGAGCAAAGCCGAGAAGATCGAAGCGGTCGAGATCAAGAAATCTGACCGCAAGTGGCAGTCGGACGTCATCGTCGACATGATCAAGCGCTACGGGTTCGAGTACATCGCGCTCAACCCGGGCGCCAGCTACCGGGGGTTGCACGATTCGCTGGTGAACTACGGCGAGAACGATCCGCCCATGCTGCTGTGCAACCACGAGAAGATCGCGGTGCAGATCGCCCACGGCTACGCCCGTGCCAGCGGCAAGCCCATGATCGCCATCGTGCACAACCTGGTGGGGCTGCTGCACGCACCCATGGGCATCTACTACGCCTACCTCGACCGCGCCCCGGTGTTCATCATCGGCGCCACCGGCCCCATGGAGGAGCCCAAGCGGCGCCCGTTCATCGACTGGATCCATTCGGCCAGCGTGCAGGGCGAGGCCATCCGCCACTACGTGAAGTGGGACTCCCAGCCCACCACCATCGACGGCGTGCCCGGCGCCTTCGCGCGTGCCTACTCGGTGATGATGAGCGGCAAGCAGGGACCCATATACATGTGCTACGACGCCGGCCTGCAGGAGGCCGCGCTGGACCACGACGTGGCCATGCCGCCCGAGGACAACGTGCACGTGCCCGCCCAGGCCATGGCGGACCCGGCGGCGCTGGAGAAGGCGGCCGACACCCTGGCGGCGGCCGAACGCCCGGTGATCGTGGCGGACTTCGCCGCGCGCCCGCCCCACGGCTGGGACCACGTAGTGGAACTGGCGGAAACCCTGGGGGCGGCGGTGTGGGACTGCGACTCCCGGCTAAACTTCCCGAGCGAGCATCCGCTCAACCTGAGCATGGACAGCGAGGGCTGTTACAAGGACGCGGACGTGGTGCTGACGCTGGACATCGCCGACTTCGAGAAGCCCACCCACGTGCGCGACATCGCCACCCGCACGGTGGTGAGCATGGTGCCGGAGGACGCCACCTGGATCGACATCGGCTACACTGACACGGAGATCAGCAAGTGGGCCATGACCTACGCCCGGCCGTTCTACGCGCACCAGCGCATGACCGCGGACCCCGTTACCGCGGCGCCGGCGTTGACGAATCTGTTGAAGGAGCGCATCGCGGCAACTCCGGGCCGGGCGGAGCAGATCGCGAAACGGACCGAAGAGGTGGGGAAGCGCCACGCCGAGATCCGGGCGGAGTGGCTCCGGCAGGCGAAGGAGGACCGCTGGGACGCGGTGCCCATGACAGTGCCGCGGCTGGCGTTGGAGGTGTGGGAGGCCATCAAGGACGAGGATTGGGTGCTGACCTCCGGCACGCTCCACGACTGGGCGCGGCGGCTGTGGAACTTCGACAAGCCCTACCGCCACGGCGGTCGCGAGCTGGGTACCGGCACACAGATCGGCATCTCCCTGGGGGTGGCGCTGGCCCACAAGGGCACCGGCAGGCTGGTGGTGGACCTCCAGCCCGACGGCGACCTGATGTTCGATGCCGGCAGCCTGTGGATCGCCGCCAAGTACCAGATCCCCATGCTCATCGTCATGTACAACAACCGCGCCTACTACAACGACTGGAACCACCAGATCGTCATGGCCCGCAACCGCGGCACCGACCCGTCCCGCGCCCACATCGGCATGGACCTCTTCGGCCCAGACCCCGACTTCGCCGGCCTGGCCCGCTCCATGGGCTGGTACGCCGAGGGGCCCATCGAGAACGGTGACGACGTGAAACCGGCCCTGGAACGCGCCATCGAGCAGGTCAAGCAGGGCAAGCCGGCGCTGGTGGATACGGTAACGCAGCGGCGCTGACCCGGTCGCGGATTCCGGCATTGCCGGGCTGCTCTGACGGCAATGCGGTACGACTACTACGACATAAGGGGCTACGAGCGCCTCATCGTCCGCATTACCCTGGGCCTCGATCCCGACACGGCCGATGACGTGGAGCGCTATGGCGCCGCGTCGGTCCTGTGGAGCCTCTACAACGGCCTTCGGGAGGATCGGCGGGAGGTGTTTCTCGTCGGGCTGGGCAACGCGCTGGAAAAGAACGCCAGCCGCAAGGCCCTCTCCCAGATGGTGCTGTTCGCGTCCAACCCCGTGGTGGACGTGGACCACAGCATCGACATCCTGGGCGACTGGTTCATCAAGAACAAGAAGGCCGACCCGGGCCTGTACGAGGCGCTGGACGCGTACTGGCGCCGCCGCTTCAAGCGCGGCTTCGACGACGAGGCTTGATCAGCGGCGTCCGCCCGCCCGCGGTCAGGCCGCCCGGATGCGCCTCCAGGCCGCGTCGTAGAGCCGCGCGGTCTCCGGCCCGGGATAGCGGCTTCGCTCGCAGGCCTTGAGCGTTTCCTCGCTTGGGAAGATCACGGGATCCTCCCGGTAGCTGGACGGCAGCAACGCCTTGGCCGCCGCATTGGGCGTCGCATAGCGAACCGCGTCCGCGATCGCGGCGCCAACCTCGGCTTCCAGGATGAAGTTCATGAAGGCGTGCGCGTTCTCCGGATGCGGCGCGCCGCGCGGGATCGCTAGGGCATCCTCCCACACCGCCGATCCCTCGCGGGGGACGACGTAAGAGATGTCGCCGTCCTTCTCCATCGCCTGGAGGATATCCCCGTTCCACTCCATGACGATGTCCACCTCGCCCGACAGCAGCAGGTCCTGACCGGTGTCGGGGGCGAACAGCTTGAGGTGCGGCTTCTGCGCGACAATGAGATCCTCGGCCATCTTGAGGACCTTCGGGTCGGTTGTGTTGAGGGGATGACCCAGATACTTGAAGGCAGCGCCCAGCACCGAGCCCGCGTCGCTCAGAAGCGCGCAACGGCCGCTGTAGCGGTCGGACTGGTAGAGCCAGCGCCAACTGTCGGGTACCCCGTCACAACGCGACTTGCGGTAGCCGATGCCCATGGTTCCCCACAGGTAGGGGATGGAGTGGCGGCGGCCGGGGTCGAAGGCGGCGTCACGGAAGACTGACTCGATATTCGTCATGTTCGGGATGGCCGCGTGGTCCAGGGGCATGAGCATGTCATGTGCGATCATGCGCTCGACGAAATCGTTGGTGGGCACGATCACGTCGTAACCCGGGTTGCCCGCCTTCAGCTTCGCGAACAGCTCACCATTGTCCGCGAAGAGGTCCATGCGGACCGTGACGCCGGTACGGGCCTTGAAGTCCGCCAGGGTGGTCTCGCCGATATAGTCGTCCCAATTGTAGAAGTTGAGCCTGGGCTCCTCCCGGGCGAAGCCGGTCCATGGCACGAACAGGAGCCCCGCCGCCACAATCGTTCCCTCGAGGAAGCGGCGGCGTGTCAGACAAAATTCCGAAGGCGGGCGCAACGCTTCCTATCGCTACTCGTCGAAAAACGCCAGCGTGCGGATCTCGATGCTCTCGCGCGGCGGCGCGTCCGCCGGCGTGTTGGGGTGCTCGAAGGCGGAGTGCGCGGAGAAGCGCGCGCGGCCGTCCGTTTTCGAGTCGTAGCACTTGAAGACGATGGCCTCGTCCGGCTGCATCTCGGGGAAGTAGTAGAAGCGGTGCGCCGGGTTGTGGGTCAAGTGGTAGGTCTCGCCGAGCCGGTTGGGATGGGGCCGCACGGTGGGGATGAGGTCGTCGGTGGCGATGCTCTGGGCGTCGCACATGGCCAGCGGGTCGCGCAGCACTGGGTTGAGCATGCCGCGCCACACCTGCACCACCGCGAAGCGGCGCTTGAACAGCTCCTCCGCCTCGTCGGGCAGGAGGTCGCGCACCCGCTCCGGGCCGGACCACTCGGTGTAGTCGTTGTGCACGTTCTGCACCGGTCCCTTGGCGCCCTTTTCCTCGTAACCGGAGCGCAGGGTGTGGTCGAAGATCAGCACGCGGGAGGCGCCCGTGTTCTCCTTGATCAGCGCTTCCATCTCCGGGTAGTACACCGCGCGTATCTCGTCCTCGTCGAAGAAGTCGGTCATCTTCGTGGGCTGGGGTCTCAGGGCGAAGCCGTTGCGCTCGATGGACAGCTCGGGGTGCTGGCGCCCGTTCCGCACCAGCGACGTGTGGGTCTCGTACGTCCGGTCCTTGTGCGGATAGCCGAGGCTGGGCTTGTCGAACGTGGTGACGGGCCGGGGGCCCTTGTGGACCATGTAGTTGAAGGTCGCTTCGACGACGTCTTCGAGGTTCTCGGCTGCGGCTGTGGCCATGGCGTTCTCCTTTGGGGTCGCGGTTGTATTGCGGCTCTATGCGGAATTATACACTGTCCGGGCGCGTTCCGGGAACAGGGTCAGCCCGCCAGCACTCCCTGCTCCGCCCACACGCGCTGCACCTCGCGGCTCGTGCTCACGAGGGCGAAATGCGTGGCCATGTTCTTGAGCGAGTAGCGCTGCAGGTCGGCGTCGTAGGCGGCAACGCAGTCTTCCAGCACCACGTTGTAGTAGCCCCGGGCGAAGGCGTCCCGCACCGTGGCCTCGACGCAGCCGTTGGTGGCGGCGCCGGTGAACAGCAGCGTCTTGATGCCCAGCCGTCCCAGGGTGGCGTCCATCCTGGGGTTGGTGAAGCCGCTGTGGTGCCACTTCTTGATGCGGACGTCGCCGTCGGCGGGGGCCACGAAGTCGCAGACGTCCCACCCCGGGGTTCCCGGGACGGTGTACTTGGCGTTGGCCAGCCCCACTCGGGCGCGCCGCGCCAGGATGGGGCCGTTGTCGTGCTCGTTGTCGTTGGAGGTCTGCGTGTAGATTACCGGCACGCCCGCGGCCCGAGCCGCTTCCACCATGACCTTCAGCGGTTCGCGCATGGCCTCGACGAAGCTCAGGTCGCCCTTCATGCGCGCGCCCCCGGGAGCGCAGAAGTCGTTCTGCACGTCGATGACCACCAGCGCCGTGTGCGCGGGTTTGACCGTGTCCGACAGCTCGGTCCACACCTCCTGCACCTGCGGCTCCCACATCTCCTCTTCCGGGTCGAACTCGAAGTCGGCGATCTCGCGCGACTCGATGATGGGCCGTCCGACTTCCTGCGCCACTTGCCGGTGCACCGGGTGGTCGACGTAGCGCTGGAGGCTTTCGGCGTCCTCGCAGACGGCCACCATGGCGTAGTCGTAGTCGCCGTCCCGGCGCAGGTTGGGTCCCATGGACCAGCTCAGCAGGTCCGGGATGGATTCCTTCATGGAATTGTAGCCCGCGATCATCCGGTCGATTTGATCGGGGGATGCCTCGGGCTTGAGCTTGACGAGAACGACGTGCTTGATCATCGGCACCTCCGGACGGGCTCGTGGAATCGGGCGATAGTTGGGATAGAGAATATCCGAGAGCCGCGGCACAAGTCAATTTTCATCGGCGGGAATCAGAAATCCATGTGCCAGCGGACGCCGATGTTCGAGCCTCGTTCGTTGGTAAGCTCGCTGTCCACCAGCAGGTTGTCGGACAGGTTCAACTCGACCACGATGGACGAACGCCTGCCGAGCAAGCTCTGCCTGGCGCCGACGAAGACGTCCCCGAGGTTCTTGCCCACGGTCACCGACACGGAATCCGCGTCGGTGCCGGACAATTGAAGGTCGTCCAGCCGTGCCGCCGTGCGCAGGTCCTCCTGCAGCCCGAAGACGACGCCCTCGCCGAACAGGTTTGCGAGGGCCACGGATAGCTGGATCGCCTGCGCCGCCGTGAGCGCCTGCCGGGAGGCGCCGAACAGGAGCTGCGGCAGCACTTCCTCCTCGGGCAGTCCCGATTGCGAAACGAACCGGATCGTCGGATTCGTGGCGCGGCCGCTCAGGTGGAGCCCGCCCTGATGCGTGTTCGTGCTCCGTTCCAGTCGCACGTCGACCCGCGGTTCCAGATCGGAGTTTCCGTCGAACACGATCCGGCCCAGCACGAGGTCGAAGGGCTTGCCGATCAGGTCAAGCTCGCCGCGGACTCTCTGGAGCGTGCCCGTGAGCACGGGGGCCGTGGGTGTGCCCGTGGCCCTCAGGTCCATGCTCCATTCGGAGTCGACGCCGCGTCCCCGTATGAACACGCCGCGCCTGGCACGCACCGTGAGGTCCAGTGAAAGGATCGCCGGTCCGTCTTCTTGCCGGTCCTCGGGTGCTCCTTCGATGCGGATGCCTTCCAGCGCCACCACCTCGGGTGGCGCCGCGTCCTCGAGGCGGTACTCCGCCTGGTTCACCTCCAGGTCGCCGCGGAGCGCCAGGTGCTCGAACGTGCCGTCGAGCGTCACCGTGCCGCTCATGCGCGCGGTGATGTCGTCTCGGCGGATCAGCGCGGCTTCGTCGATGCGCAGGTCCACGTCCACGGTGCGTCCCAACTGGATGGCGCCGGTGGCCTTGAGCCTGCCCCGTCCCTGGTCCGATGCCGTGGCCGTCAGACCGATCCGATCGTTGCCCGCGAGCCGCGCCTGGAGCGCGAGGTCGGTGAGCACCGTGCCCGCGTCGACGTTGCGGTATTCGCCGCCGGTCACGCTCCCGTGCCCGGACAGCCGCGGCGTCGCCAGGGAACCGGCGACGCGGAGATCGATGTCCACGTCGCCGTCGAGTTGGTGCCGCGTCGTAGGAACCAGCGCCCATATCCGTTCGAGGCGGCCGTGCCAGACCAAGGAGCCCTTCAGTTCCGCCTCTCTGGAGAAGACGGGCAGACCGTTCTCGCCGGCGCCCGCGGCCATGGCGAGGCGCGCGCGGACCGGTGTGTCGAAGGTTCCCCGGATCTCCGACCGCGTCACCAGCCGCGCGCCGTCCCATTCTCCGTCCAGGTCCACGTCGACCACGCCCCCGTGCTCGATCCCCGTGAAGACGAGGTTCCGGCCGCGGGCCTCGAAGCGGGCGTTCGGCTGGGGCGGCCGTGTGTCGAAGGCGCCGTCCAGGTCCAGCGACCCGGTGATGGCGGGCATGCCGGCCAAGCGGCTCATCGCGGCCATGGACAAACCGTTCGCCGACAGACGGCCGTGGAGCCCCCCCGCCGTCCGGTTGAGGTTCCCGGTGATGCCGCCGCCGGACGCGAGTCTCAGGTCGAGGCCGGAGACCTCGAAGCCGTCGACGCCGAAGCGCGCGTTCAGCGGGTTCCCGAGCCGGACGGTCTCGGAAGCGAACCGGACGTGGGCCGAACCCACGACGACCCTGACTTCCTCTCCGCCGGTATGCGAGACCGTGGCGCGGCCTTGGGCGGCGAACGCTCCCTCCACCGCCGCGTCGAAGGAGAGGCGCCAGTCCTCGGGAGGTCCGTCCGCGCTGAGATCGAGGCGGGCGGGCGAGTCGTCCGGGAAGCCTGTCAGGGCCGCCACCAGGCCGCCGGCTGCCTCTTCGGCGACGGTTTCGAGGCGGACCGTGCCCGCGGCAAAGTCGCGCCGGATGTGCAGGAAGATGCGCCCCTCCACCGCGTCCGTGCGGCGCAAGCGCAGCACGATCTCCTGCAGGTCGTCCTTGTCGGACGCGCGTCCTTCCGCGTCGAACCGGATCGATTGCGGCAGAACGCCCTTGGCGATGGAGACGCGCTGCAGCCGGATCCCCTCGAGAGAGAGCGCGATGGGTGACCGCGGCCAGTCGAACGGTCCGCGCCTCCAAGGAGGCTGCGGTTTCAACCGTGGCCACGCGGCGCTGTCGGCCGGCTTGCGCGTCACGGTGACGCCGGCGAATTCGAGGCGACGGATCGCCAGTTCTCCGTCAAGGAGTCGCTGCGGCTCCCAGGCGAAGCTCATCCGCTCGACTTCCATCCACACGCCTCTGCCGTCCGAAACCTCCACGCCCACGAGACTGGTGAGGCCGTCGTCACCGTCCTCGATGGAATGCACACGGATTTCGAACGAGCCGGGCGAGCTGATCTGGTCGAGCGCCAGCCGGATGAGCTTGTTCCGGATGGTGGTGAAATCCACCTGTGCCTGCGCGCCGGCGTGCGGCAGCAGCAGGCCGGCAAGAAAGAAGGCGATAGGCAGAAGGCGTCGCATCAGAAGGCCTGTCCCATGGAGAGGTAGAGATGGAAGTCGTCGTCCACGGGCCGCGGGTTCAGCGGAACGGCGACGTCGAGCCGGATCGGGCCGGCGGCGGAGAAGTAGCGGACTCCCAAGCCCGCGGCCCATTGAACGCCGTCGAAGACATGGCCGTCGATGTTCCGGGAAACCGCGCCCGCGGCTACGAAGCCGACGGCTCCGAGGCTGTCGTTGAAGCGCATGCGCAGTTCACCCTCGGCCTCCAGCGCCAGCCGGCCCCCGACAGGCTTGTTTTGCGCGTCGAGCGGGCCGATGGCGTGGCGCCCGTAGCCGCGCACCGACTCGCCGCCCCCGGCATAGAGCCGCCGGTTGGCCGGCACGGACTCGAGACGTTCGGAAATGATTGTGGCGCCGCGAGCGCGTGCGGCGACCACGTAATGGGCGTTCTCGTCGAGGCGGGAATAAGCGGACGCGGTGGCGTCGAGGGTGAGGAAATAGGTTCCCGACTTGTCGAGAAGCCCAGCGTGCGGAACGGCCTCCAGCCGAAAACGCCGGCCGGTCTTCGGATCGAGCAGATCGCCGGTATTGTCGTACGCCGCGAAAACGGGCGCGGCGGCCAGCCGGGTTTCCGCTTCGACGCCGCCGTCGCGCACCGTGCCGATCTCCACCTCGGTGCCGGCGCCCACCTCCCATTCGCGGTCCAGGCGCCGCGACAGCCCAAGGAAGCCGGTGCCGGTCCGTGCCTCGAAGGCCTCTTCCTCTTTGTTCTCCACGCCCAGGCTTGTCCGCAGCTCCTGGCCCGCACGGCGGTACTGGGGCTTGCGCAACTCCGCTCCCAGACTCTGATCCACACGCCCGCCCTCGGCCGAAAGGAGCAGAAGCTCGTTGGCCCCGAGGAGGTTCCGGTGGCGGAAGTCGGCACGCGCCGAGGCCCCCGTGTCGGTGTCGTAGCGCAGGCCGCCGGCGATACGCCGCCGCGGTCCCTCTTCAAGGGTCACTTGCACCGGCAACGCCATTGACCCCTCGTCGCGCGGCGCGGTTTCCGGAATACGTACGGAGACCGACTTGAACAGGTCGGTGGACGCCAGGCGGCGCTGGTACTCCGCAAGCCCCTCGGTGTCGACGGGTTGTCCGGCGGCCCACGGCAAGTACGTGAGGAGGTACTCCTGCGCGACGGTTTCCAGGCCGGCGAAGATCACCCGCCCGTAGGAGCAAGCCGGCCCGGTGGCGATGGTGCTCGCCACCGTCAGCGTGGCCGTTTCCGGATTCGCGGATCCCGAGCGCTTTACGAAGGCCGCGTAGGGGAACCCTTGGCGGCGGAGCGCCTCCACGGCTGCCCGCTCCGCGTCCACGATCGCGGCCGACAGCGCTCGACCGCCCACCGGAGAACCGAGTCCACGCGCATCCAGAGCAGGAGGTTTGCCTGCGCCGCCGCCTTCGAGCAGGAAAACGTGCTCCGACAGGGTGAACGGCGGTCCGGCCTCGATGGAGAAAGTCACGGTCGGCCGTCCCGGCGCGCGTGAAACGCGCGCCGATGCCGACGCCGCATGATGGCCGAGCGAGCGCAGGATGGTCACCAGCCTGGCTTCGTCTTCCTTGGCGCGGCGCAGGAGAAAGTGCGTGCTGGGGGCGCCATCGTCCTTGAACCGGTAGGTCAGCAGCGTGTGGCCGGCGAGGTCCCGAACCTTTTCCGACGGCGACCCTTCGAGGACGACGTCATAGGCCACCGCCGGTTCGGGCCGCGGCGCGGTGGCAGGCGCGGGCGTCTCCGGGACCGTGCAAGCGACGGCGAAAACCAGACAGCATGCGGCGGGCAGCAGGGTGCGCGGAAACATGCGCCACCGCTGGCGCGAATAGGCTCGCGAACGCGACTCGAACGGGTTCATGGGGATCGTTGCACGTGCACAGGGTGGTGATGGGTGTCGAGGTTTCTCCGAGCCGCTCGGTTCCAGGGCCGCGACCGCGGCCGCTACACGGCTCAGCTTCCACCGAACCCGACGGTGACCCTGTCTTCTTCCACGATCACCGGTATGTCACGGTTGCCGTCGTTCAGGGCGAGCATGCGCTGAAGCCCGTCCTCGTCTTGCAGGACGTTGATGTACTCGACGGTGAAGTTTCGGTCCGAGTAGTCCGCACGGGCACTCGACGTGTAGTGTCAGAAGTCGTGTCCGAAGATCAACACCTTGTCCGGCATGGCGCTTCCTTTCCACGGGGGTTGTCCCTACCCGTAGCGTGAACGCCGGCCCTTGGCAATCGCCTGCGAAAATTCCACTTGGGGGTTTCTTGCGCGGAAACTTGTGGTATGAAAGCGGGCTGAATGACGGTCCTGCGCCGTCTGCCATGCGGGGAAATTGTATGGTTGAACGTTTCAAGGAGCTCGGCACCATCACCTTCAGTCTCCTCCTTTTCACGCTGCTTTGGGAGGTGTCGGTGTGGTTGTTCTCGGTGTCGGAGTTCCTGCTGCCGGCGCCGTCGAAGATCTTCTGGACCATCGTCGAGAAGTTCGTCCCCCTGCTGCAGAACTGCCTCGTGACCTTCCGGGAAACCATCTACGGATTCCTCATGGGGCTCGTGCTGGGGGTGATCTCGGCCATCATGATCGTCTACTCCCGGTTGCTTCAGAATCTTCTCTACCCGCTGATCCTGGTGGCCCAGATCGTTCCCAAGGTGGCCATCGCGCCGCTGCTGCTGATCTGGGTGGGTTACGGCGAGATGTCCAAGGTGCTCATCGCGTTCCTGGTCTCGTGGTTCCCCATCATCGTCACCACGGTCCAGGGCATGCGCATGGTGCAGCCCGAGATGCTGGACCTGGTCAAGTCGCTCCAGGCTTCGGACTGGCAGATCTTCGCCAAGGTCCGCCTGCCCAACGCGTTGCCCCACTTCTTCGGCGGCCTCAAGATTGCCATCACGCTGGCGGTCATCGGCGCCATCATCGGCGAGTTCGTGGGCGGAAACACCGGTCTCGGGTACTTGGTCATGGTGGCCAACTACGAGGTCAACACGCCGTTCATGTTCGCGGCCCTCGTCGTGCTGTCGGCCCTGGGCCTCGTCCTCTACGGCGTTCTGGTGCTGCTGGAAATGTGGCTGATCCCGTGGAGTATCGGCGAGGATGAGCAGGAGATGACGGGCTTCGGCATGTAGCCGCCTCCGGGCGGATCGGGAGCAGCCAGCCGGATTGCAGCGTATCGAGTTTGGAACCGAAGTCGATGACGGAAACAGGGAAAGCCATCGAGGTCAGGAACCTCACCAAGGTGTATCCTTCCAAGGATGCCCCCATCGTCGCCTTGGAGGACGCCTCGTTCGAGGTCTACGAGCAGGAGTTCATATCCCTGGTCGGACACAGCGGGTGCGGCAAGACCACCATCATGAAGATCATCGCCGGGCTGCTCGACAAGACCCGTGGCGAGGTGCTGGTGAACGGCGCGCCGGTGACCGGACCCAAGTCGAGCACCGGCATCGTGTTCCAGACCCCGGTGCTGTTCCAGTGGCGCACGGTCATCGACAACGTCCTGTTGCCGGTGGAGATCCTGGGCCTCTCCAAGGAGGAATACTACCCCAAGGCCCTGGGATTGCTGGAGCTGACCGGACTCACGGAGTTCAAGGACAAGTACCCGCGGGAGCTGTCCGGCGGCATGCAGCAGCGCGCGTCCATCAGCCGGGCGCTGGTGCACGACC
>JAPPNE010000140.1 GCA_028818775.1 Deltaproteobacteria bacterium
AGCCCGTGGGCTTCCGCCGCTGGGCCGCGGTGTGCGTCGGCCTCGCGGGCGTCATCGTGATACTTCGTCCCGGTGAAGGCGCCGTGCAACTGGTGGCGCTGTTCCCCTTGGCCGCGGCCTGCTGCTACGCGGCCATGCAGATCATGACCCGCCGCCTCGGGACCACCGAGCGCGCCTCCACCATAGCCTTCTACTCCCAGGTGGCCTTCATCGTCGCCAGCGTCACCATGGGGCTGGTGGCGGGCGACGGGCGGTTCGCGCCCGACGACGGCACGATCCTCGTGTTTCTGCTGCGGGCCTGGACGGTCCCGTCGATCGCGGACGGCGCGCTGTTCCTCGGCATCGGCGCCTTGAACGGAGTCGCCGCCTACCTCATGTCCCAAGGCTACCGCGTCTCGGTGCCCGCGGCACTCGCGCCGTTCGAGTACGTGGCGCTGCCCATGTCGGTGTTCTGGGGGGTGCTGTTCTTCGGCCACTGGCCGGACGCGGTGACATACGCCGGGATGGCGCTGGTCTGCGGCGGCGGCCTCTACGTGCTGAACCACGAGCGAGTCCGCCGGTCCGGCGCCAGATCAAGCTCGTGACCGTACTTGAGTGGGTCAAGGACAAGCCCGGGCCTTCCCCGGAAGTGCCGCTCAGCTTTCAGTTGACAGGCGGGCGTCGATGTACCGGACTCCCGCGGCCAGCCGCGCCAGGGTCACGTTCCGCCCGAGCACGTCGATGACCTCGTAGATGCCGGGGCTCACGGTTGACCCGGTCAACGCCACGCGCACGGGCTGAGCCACCCGGCCCAGCTTGATGTCCCGGTCCGCCACGATGTCGCCGAACACCTGCTCGATGCCGGACTGGTTGAAGTCGGCCAGATTCCCCAGCTTGACGGAAACCTCCTGGAGAAGGCTCTTGGCTTCGGGAACGAGGTGCTTGCGGCCGGCCTTCTCGTCGATCTCCACCGTTTCGGCGAGGAAGTAGTGCGCCATGTCCGCCAGCTCCACCAGCGACTTGGCCCGTTCTCTCAGGGTCTTGACCATCTTCTCCAGCCACGGGCGGTCGCCGGGCACGGCGTAGCCCTTGGCCGTCAGGTAGGGGACTGCGTCTTCGGCCAGTTGGGCCGTCGGGCGGTTCTTGAGGTAATGGGCGTTGAGCCACAGGAGCTTCTCCGGGTTGAACACCGCCGAGGACTTGCCCACGGCGTCGATGTCGAACTTCTCCACCAGTTCGTGGGCGTCGAAGATCTCCTGGTCGCCGTGGGACCAGCCCAGCCGCACCAGGTAGTTGTTGAGCGCCTCGGGATAGTAGCCCATGTCCCGGTAGGCCGTCACCGAGGTGGCGCCGTGGCGCTTGCTGAGGCGCTTCTTGTCCTCCCCCAGGATCAGCGGCACGTGGGCGAACACCGGTGGCTCCGCCCCCAGCGCCCGGTAGAGTTGCATCTGCCGCGGCGTGTTGGACAGGTGGTCGTCGCCGCGGACGATGTGGGTGATGCCCATGTCGATGTCGTCGCACACCACGCAGAAGTTGTAGGTCGGGTTCCCGTCCGAGCGCGCGAGGATCAGGTCGTCCAGCTCCGTGTTGTCGAACTCCACCCGCCCCTTGACCTTGTCCTCCACGACCGTGGCGCCGCTCTCTGGCGAACGGAACCGGATGGTAAAGGGAATCCCCTCCGGCAACGTCACCGCCGCCCGCTCCGCGGGCCGGCACGTGCCGTCGTACATCGGCTTGCGCTTCTCGGCCATCGCCGCCTGGCGCTTTGCGTCCAGGGTCTCGGGCGTGCACACGCAGGGGTAGGCGTCCCCGGCGCTCAAGAGGGCCCGGAGCCGGTCCTGGTACAGGTCCATCCGCTCCGTCTGGTAGAACGGCCCCTCGTCCCACTCCAACTCCAGCCATTCCATGCTCCGCAGGATCGCGTCGATGGCCTCCGGGGTTGAGCGCTGGCGGTCCGTGTCCTCGATGCGGAGCACAAACTTCCCGCCGCAGTGCCGTGCGTACAGGTAGTTGAACAGCGCCGTGCGCGCGCCGCCGATGTGCAGGTAGCCGGTGGGGCTGGGAGCGAAACGTGTTCGGACTTGGGGCATGAGTTCCGTGGTTCCGGATCTTTAGTGAAGTTGTGGCGTGCGGAGCGCCATGAGGGCGCGTCGCCGGACCACGCCCTCCACGCATCATTTGTAGAAGGCGCCGTCAGCGGTTGTCAAATCAAGGCCTGTAACTGCTGGCGGGTATGAGCGAACGATGGAGGGCCGCTGGAGTGATGGGAGTTGCCAGCGGAGAAATCTGTGGGGCGGTGTCTTGCCGACTAACCGAGGTACCGCGTGATGCCGACGGCAACCGCGGCAATGCTGACGACGATACCCAGTATCCGCCATTCCCGGCTTGCCGCCCTGTGTTCCGACTCGCGCATGTCCCGTACTAGCCGGGTCTCCAAAGCGCCGATGCGCTCCACGACACGGGTTTCAAGTTGCGCCAAGTCTTCACGGGTGGCGTAGTGTGCAATTTCCATGAGCGGTTCTCCCGGTGAGATTCTGGACTGTACGATATCCTAAATGGGAAGCTGGTTCAACCGGCGATGTCATCAGAAATGCTGTAGTGGTGAGTCGGCCCGACGGGTCAGATGAAAATTTGACCGAGTCGGCCCCGTGTGCCATAGTTCCGGTTCGGTACCGGCTTCGGAGAGATGGCCGAGCGGTCGAAGGCGCACGCCTGCTAAGCGTGTGTACCCCAAAAGGGTACCGAGGGTTCGAATCCCTCTCTCTCCGCCACCCTTCCTTCAACAGCTTTTCTAGACAGTTTACGAGGTTAGCAGAGATGCCGCACCCTGGCGGCGATGCCGACCACGATGCCGAATATGCGCCATTCCCGGCTGGCCGCACGCCGTTCCGATTCGCTCATGTCCCGCACCAGACGGCTTTCGAGGGCGCCGATTCGCTCCACAACGCGGGTTCCCAGTTGCGCCAGGTCTTCACGTGTTGCGTAGTGGTTCATTTCGAGCGCTGCCAAGAGTAATTCGTCGTGGTGCGTGTGGGCTGAACGCTACAGATACTTGACGAAGGCAACGGCGACCGCTGCAACGGCTGTCAACAAGCCGAGCAGGCGCCATGTGAGGTGAGAGATCTGTGCCGTCAGACGGGTTTCAACGCCGGCTATCCGTTCCACCAACCGGGTTTCGAGTTTGGCCAAATCCTCGCGGGTTGCATAGTGCTGTGCTGTTTCCATACCCGATCCCTTACGGCCGAACCGGTCAACGCTACGTCTCCGGAGGACTGGTCCGCAGTCTTCCGCAAACTCACGATTCGACCGTGTGCCATTCCGTGGTGGGTCTTGTCTCCCCGATACTGGACTGTATGGTATCCTAAGGGCGAAGCCGATTCAACAGGAAGGGCTGCATCGCGATGACCGCTGAGGCGTTGCGGTTTCCCGGTCGGTATGGTTAATTGCTCAGTACTCCCCCCAGACACTTGCGCCCGTAGCTCAACTGGATAGAGCGCCAGACTACGGATCTGGAGGTTAGGGGTTCGACTCCCTTCGGGCGCGCCACCTTGCATCTTGTAGTTTCCTCAACAGGTTTGAAGCAGAGAGGCTTCCGCAACGTATTCGCATTCGCCGGATTCTCGGGGCAAAAACCAAGAGTGATGGTTGATGTACGTAACCCGGACTGCTTGAGGACACGAACATGCAAGACCACATCGACGAAAGAAAGGCGCGCTACACGCGCATGGACGAGGGCACGGTGGAGGACTACGCGCTACTGAAGGAGCTTCGGAAGCCGTTCGAGGGCGCCGCCGTCGAGCGTGCGCTGGCGCACCTGGAGCTCTTGCGCGACAGCTACCCGGGCAATCACATCGACCGCTACCAACACTCGCTTCAGACCGCGACCCGCGCCGAGAACGCCGGTGAATGCGACGAGATTGTCGTGGCGGGGCTGCTGCACGACATCGGCGATACCATCTCCCTTTACAACCATGAGGAGATCGGCGCCCAGGTGCTGCGCCCATACGTGAGCCAGTACACCTACTGGATGCTCCGGCAACACGGCATCTTCCAGGGCTACTACTATTTCGACAAGATCGGACGGAACAAGGACGAGCGCGAGCAGTTTCGGGGTCATCCCGCCTTCGAGATGACCGAGCGCTTCTGCCGCGACTATGACCAGGTGTCCTTCGATCCGGACTACGAGACCCGGCCCGTCGAGCACTTCATGCCCAGGATGCGGACGATCTTCGGCCGCGAGCCCTGGGGGCCGTATACGCGGGAGCTCTGGCCGGTTGCCTGAAGGGTACGGTGCCCCTCTTCATCCCTCCGCCAGCACCTCCACCCGTAACGGCCGGCTCTGCCATTCCGGAAAGCGGTTGCCGCGCCCGGGGCAGGACGACACGGCCACCAGGCAGTCCTTCTCCGCCCTGAGTTCAAGGTAGTCGCCGGCGGTCGACTCGGCCGGCTCCTCGAACAGGCGGTCGTCCTTGCCGATGCCGGTCTTCATGAAGATGTTGAAGGCGTCATGGACGTTGTGCGCGGTGAGCCCGTAGGATTCGATGGCTCGCACGAGGTTGTCCTGGCAGTTGGGGGCGTTGTCGACGCCACGGAGCTTCCACAGTCCCGAGCTGCAGCGCGCGTAGATGAGATCGTGGGAGATGCCGCCGAGTGGCGAGTCGACGCGTTTCACGGTGTCGTCGGTGATGGTGAACAGCACCTCCATGTTGGGCGAGGAAAACAGGCGGTTGCCGGTGGAGAGGTGCGCTCCCTCCACGATCCGGGTGCGCCCGGACCAGAACTGCTCCTTGTAGTCGGGCAGCGTCCAGGCGTTGAAGTCGGCCACCTGACCGCCTTCGACGTCGACGACCCGTACGTACTGGCCGGTCTGCACCGTGCAGGCGGCGCCTCCGCCGGCGGGAACATCAACGGAGCTGATTTCGCGAAGTGCCACGGCTTCCCTCCCTTTCGACTATGTCGATCCGGTGATTGTCCTGATCATTGCTTCGCTGCGCCTTACTTGCCGGGTGCGGTCCGCGCCCCTTCTCGCAGTCGCGCCAGCGCATCCTCGTAGTAGTGTTCGTAGTACCAGTCCGAGATCTCCTCGGCGGTGGCGGCCCACACGCCGTCGTGCCCGAGGATGTATTGCAGGCCCTTGTCGATCCACTTGGCGCGGTGCGCCTGGCCGCCGATGAAGGGGTGCAGGCAAAGGCCCAGGATGCGGCCCGTCTCCGCGCCTTCGGCGTGCAGCACGTCGAACTGGTCGCACATCATCCGATAGAAGCTTTCGCCGTCCATGCCGGCGCCCACGAAGGCGTAGATGTCGTTGACCTCCATGCAGTAGGGCACGCCGATGAGCCGGCCGCTGCTCACTTCGATGGGGTAGGGCTGGTCGTCGTTGCACCAGTCGGAGACGTACTCGATGCCGGCCTCGGCCAGGATCTCCAGGGTGTTGAAGGTCTCCACGAGCCCGGGGCCGAGCCATCCCTTGGTGGGGCGCCCGGCGGCCGCGCTCAGCTTCGCCACGCTGGCTTGGATCACGGCGCGCTCGTCTTCGGGCGAGAGGCCGCCCAAGGTGTGCGAGTTGTTGAACCCGTGGCCCATGAGCTCCCACTCGCGCCGCACCGCCTCGCGGATGATCTCGGGATAATAGTCGCACACCTGGTCGTTGGTGGGGGCCGAGGCGCGAAGGCGGTAGCGGTCCAGCATCTCCATGAGCCGCCAGATACCGACCCGCGCGCCGTAGTCGCGCCAGCCGGCGTTCTTGGGGTCGGGGATGGGGCCGGGCGAGCGGCTCGGCGGCAGGCTCATGCCCGGGGCGTCGATCTCGAAGTGCTCCAGGTTCATCTGCACCCACAGCGCCACCCGGGCTTCGTCCGGCCAGCGCAGGGGAGGGCGCTCGATCAGGGCCGAATACCCGATGAGAGGTTCCATGCTCCGTTCCTCCGGCATCGCTGTCCCCTGTCCGCTACGACGTCGGGCCGCACAGTTCCAGGGCGGCCAGGGCGTATACGCCGGCGGCCTTGACCAGGTGCTCTATCTTCAGCACCTCGCTGTGTCTATGGGCCGGGTCGTAGTTGGCGAACTGGCCGCCGGTGGAGATGCCGCCGGGGCCGTAGGTCAGGCCCCGGATGCCGTACTCGAACATCGGTCCGGCGTCGCTGGAGACGGCATAGCGGTTGGGCGCGGCATAGGGGACGGGCTCGCCGTAGACGTTCTGATGGGCCCGCTCCATGGCCTTCACCAGGGGCTCGTCGCGCTCGAGCTCGAAGCCGTTCCCCGTCAGGTACAACTCGACGTCGGTTTGCAACTCCGGGTCATCGGCCTTCAGTTCGTTCAGTACCGCCTCGATTTCCTTTTTCACCTCCATGAAGCTCTGTCCCGGCACCACGCGCACGTCCACGTACAGGTTGCAGAAGGGCGCCGGGCACTTGGAGGGCTTGTAGGGGTGTCCGCCCTGGATGGCGCCGATGCCGATGCGGCCTTCCATGAAGGGATGCGGATGGCGTTCCCGGAACACGGGCTCCCACGCCTGCAGCGCGGTGAAGACGCGCATCATCTTCTCGATGGGGTCGATGCCGTGCTCCTTGGACCAGGTGTGCTGGGACCGGCCGTAGACCGTCACCTTGACGAAGCAGTAGCCGGTCTCGCCGATCTGCAGGCGCATGCCGGTGGGCTCGCCGATGACGGCGTAGTCGGCGGTGACGCCATGGGTCACCAGGAAACGCGAACCCACCTTGCCGCCGCGGAATTCCGCCCCCTGGTACTGGTCCACCGGCGCCTTCTCGGTCTCGCCCACCACGCCGGTTATGAGGAGATCGCCGGCCAGCTCCACGCCGGCCCGCTGGAGCGCCCGCACCGCGCCCCAGTAGGCGGCGAAGGCGCCCTTCATGTTGCTGGCGCCGAGCCCGTGGATCCACCCGTCGGCGGTGGTGGCCTGGGGCACGCCGCCGCCGACGATGTCGGCCGTATACCCGCTGCCCAACACCTCGGCCTCGCGTCCGGTGGTGCTGGTGTCGAAGTGTCCGCTGAAGAGCAGCGTGGGCGAGCCCTTGCTGCCGGGCAGCCGGCCCACCACGTTGTTGCGGCCCGGCTCCACCTCCTGGAGCTGCACGCGCATGCCCAGCTCCGCCAGCCGTCCGGCGAGATAGTCGCCGGCCGGCGCCTCCGCGCCCGGCGGGCTGGAAATGCTCACCAGGTCCATGGCCATGGTCACCAGTTCGTCCTCGCGGATCCCGGCCAGCACCTGCTTCTGAAGATCATCCATCGGCATCCTCATTGTCTTCGAGATGGCGTCCTTCGACTTCGCTACGCTACGCTCAGGACGAACGGTTGTAAGGACAGCCACATCCCGTTCGTCCTGAGCGTAGCGAAGCGAAGTCGAAGGACGCCATCTAGTGCTACCCGGCCTCGTGCACGACCTTGCCGTCCACCACGGTCATGTCCACGGTGATGTGCCGGATCTCCTCCGCCGGCGCCGTCAGGATGTCCCGGGACAACAAGGCCAGGTCGGCGAGCTTGCCTTCCTCGATGGAACCCTTGCTCTGCTCCTCGAAGTGCGCGTAGGCGCCGTTGTAGGTGTAGATCCGCATTGCCTCCATGACCGTCAGGCGCTCGTCGGGATTCAGCACCGTGCCCCCCGGGCTCGGGTCCAGGCGCCGGTTGACCAGGCAGTCGATGCCCACCATGGGGTTCGCGGTGACGATGGGCATGTCGGAGCCGCCCGAGGAGATCACTCCGCGGTCCAGCAGCGACTTCATGGGAAACGCGTACCGCGAGCGCTCCGCGCCCCAGGGCTCCAGGGTGCAGGCTTCGCCCAGCACCTCCAGGATCGGCGGCTGGGCGTTGTAGACGACGCCGAGGCCGGCGGCACGGTCCAGCAGCTCGGCGTTCCACAGGTAGGCGTGCTCCAGGCGGTGGCGCGCGTCCGGGCGTGGGAAGGCCTTCTGGGCCTTTTCGATGGCGTCCAGGGTCACGGTGATGCCGTGGTCGCCGTGGGGGATGGCGGCGATCTGGAAGCCGGCCTTGTGGGCTTCCAGGCAGAACTCGTCCGCCATCTCCTGGGAGCAGCGGAAGCTCCCGCGAAATTTTCCGTCGGGGTCGTTGGAGTAGGGCTCGAAGAGCGCCGCCGTCTGTCCCTGCACGCCGCCGTCGATGCCGATGACCGCCGGCCCGAGGCGGAGCCAGTCGTCGCCGTAGCCGGTGCGCATGCCCGAGCGGAATATCCTGTAGGCTGCGGTCTCGATGTCCCACTGGGTGCCGTAGACCGGATAGATGTTGAGATAGATGCGCGCCGTGAGGCCGCCGCGGGCGCGCAGGAGCTGCCACGCGTGGGTCTCGTGCTCGTTGCGGATGGACGCCTCGTCCACGCTGGTGACCCCGAGCCCGTTCAGGTACTGGCACGCCCAACCGTAGCCTTCCGCGAGTTCTTCCAGCGTCGGCGGCGTGATGGTGGGGAAGATGTAGACCACCCGGCAGTTGTCCCACATGGGACCCAGGGGCGCTCCCTGCTGGTCCCGGAGCATGGGGCCGCCGGGAGGATCCGGGGTGTCGTCCTCAATGCCCATGCGGCGCAGCGCGGCCGTGTTGGCGGTCCAGCTCATGGACTCGCGCTGGCGCAGCAGCACCGGGTGGTTGGGGGAGACCGGGTCCAGGTCGCGCCGCGTCGGGTAGCGCCGCTCCCGCAGCCGGTGGTGGTCGAAGCCCCAGCCCACGATCAGTTCGCCGGCGGGGGTCTGGTCCACGCGTTGCTTCACGGCCGCGGCGACGTCGTCGATGGAGGAGGCGACCTCCGGGCCGCAGTTGATCCACTTGCGGTCCTCCACCGCGTTGATGATGTGCATGTGGTTTTCCACGAACCCGGGAGTCAACGCGCGCCCCGCCAGGTTCACCACGCGGGTGTCGTTGCCGACCAATGCCTCCACGGATTCGTTGGAGCCCACGCGGACGATGCGGTTGTCCGCCACCGCCACCGCCTCGACCACCTGGTCCCGCTGGTTCATCGTAATGACGCGTCCGTTGACGAACGCCAGATCCGCGTCGCGCCAAGCGTTGCTTGCCATGAGCGTCCTCCTTCCGGCAGGGGGCTGCCGCCAGTATGGTGTCTCATTCCCATGGAAACGCACGAGGAAAACGCACGAGACAACCCGCCCATACGATTATTGGCCGCCTAGTGCAACCTTGACACTCCGAGAAATCCTGTGCGAGTATCGCGCCCGGAGCAGGGGTTGGAGGGCTGTGACGGTCTGTTCGGAACGGTGCCGCTGGTGGCACCGGCGCAACGGGCGGTGTTTTCACCCTGTGCGCACGCTGTCGTCCTGGAGACGCCGCCGAGGAGGAAATCACGATGAGTAGGACGAACCTGACGAGAAGATCGGGCTGGTCTGATTCCTCGCCGAAACGGTGGTCTTTGGGACTCGCCATCGCGGCGGTCTTTGTCATTACCTGCGTCTTCGCGATGCAGGCCACCGCGCAGAAATCCGGCGGCATCCTGCGTCTCGGAGGCGAGCGTGACGTGAACGATCTCGATCCGCACACCACGCGCGTGGGCTGGGACATCAACATCATGCAGAACGTGTACTCGGGGCTGGTGCGCGCCGGCACCGATATCCAGCCCAGGCCGGACCTGGCGACGAGCTGGGAGTTCACGTCGCCCACCCAGCTCGAGTTCACGCTGCGCGAGGGAGTGAAGTTCCACAACGGACGCGAGTTCACCTCGGCGGACGCCAAGTACTCGCTGCAGCGGATTCTCGACCCGAACGTTCCCGCAGGCTACGCGAGCACCATCGCGTCCATCGACTCCATCGAGACGCCGTCCAAGTACAAGCTCGTGCTGAAACTGAAGAGGCCCGACGCGGCCATCGTGACGAACCTGTCGCTGCCCGCCATGGCCATGGTGGCCGAGGAGGCGGTGAAGCCCATGCCGGTGGGGTTGAAGGATGGGATGATGGGCACCGGGCCGTACATGTTCAAGGAGCAGGTCAAGGGTCAGCGGCTGGTGCTGGTCAAGAACCCTAATTACTACGACAAGTCGGTGCCGTTGCTGGACGAGCTGCACTTCATTCCGCTCAAGGACCAGACCGCGCGCACCAACGCGTTGCGGGCGGGGCAGGTGGACTACATCGAGCCGGTGCCGCCCAAGGACGTGAACGCCCTCAAGCGCGACCGCAGGATCAACGTCACCGGGGGGCCCAACATCAGCTTCGTCAACATCTCGCTCAACGTGAGCAAGAAGCCGCTGGACGACGTGCGCGTGCGCCAGGCCATGGCCTACGCCATCGACCGCAAGGAGATGGTGGAGAAGGGCTTCGACGGCTTCGCGCAGCCGCTCTGGGGGCCGCCGCTGATCCCGCCGTACTGGGCGGGGAACGACGAGAAGTACTACAACCTGGATCGCGACAAGGCGAAGAAGCTCCTGGCGGACGCCGGGTATCCCAACGGCGTGGACATCGTGCTGCGCATCGGCACGACCTCGTACCACGCGGCCTTCGCCGCGGTGGTGCAGTCCGAGCTCAAGAAGGTCGGCATCCGCGTCGAGATCAAGGCGTCCGACAGCGCCACCGCGCAGCGCGACTGGCGCTCCGGCAACTTCCAGATGTATCCGATCCGCTGGTGGGGTTCGGATTTCGTCGATCCGGACGGCGCCCTGTCGCCGTTGTTCACCTGCAAGGGCAGCTACAACAACAGCCGGTTCTGCGACCCCGAGTTCGACAAGCTGTTGGCCAAGGGGGTGGTCGCCACCAGCATCGCGGAACGCAAGGAGGCCTACCGGGTTGCCATGAAGCGGCTGGCGGAACAGCAGCCGTGGGTCTTCCTCGTGGCCTTCGACCGTTTCCAGGCCATGCGCAACCACGTGAAGGGTTACACGGCGTTCCCCAACGCCAGCCAGTACTCGTTCCGCGAGGTCTGGCTCGACAAGTAGGCAAGCAGGTTCGTGGGCGTCGAAGGCTGGTTCCCGGCAACAAGGGTTCGTCGGGGACCAGCCGTCCGGCGTTCCGGAACAGGACAGTCACAGCTCCAGCCCGCACGTTGCATGAAGAGGCGTCACCTCGTGGACGCTGCGTCAACACTCATGAGTCGGGGACCCCACGAATCGTCATTCCCGCGGAAGCGGGCATCCAGGCGGGGTGAGGCGGG
This sequence comes from Deltaproteobacteria bacterium, assembly GCA_028818775.1. NCBI lineage: Bacteria > Pseudomonadati > Myxococcota > Myxococcia > Deltaproteobacteria bacterium. The sequence continues at coordinate 11,095 of JAPPNE010000140.1, forward strand.
CGGTCCCACGCGGCTGCCGCGTTGACCTGACGGGTTTCCGGTGAGTCGATACATCGCGCAGAAGCTGGTCTCCCTGGTGCTGGTGCAGTTCGGCATCTCGGTGGTGGTGTTCTACATGATCCGCCTGGTGCCGGGCGATGCCGTGGACTTCATCTACGGCCTGTACATGGGCTCCGGGCGCATCGAGGAGATCCGCGCGCTGTGGGGCCTGGACCGCCCCATCGTGGTCCAGTACCTGGAATGGATGGGGCGGGTGCTGCAGCTCGATTTCGGCCGTTCCATCGTCTCCGGCTACCCCATAGCGGACGAGATCTTCGCGCGGCTCCCGGTGACGCTGCACTTGTCGTTCATGGCGGGGACCTGGAGCGTCATCTTCGGCGTGACCCTGGGCGTCATCGCATCGCGCTATCCCAACGGCAAGATTGACGGCATCGTCACCACCACGGGAATCCTCGGGCTGGCCATGCCGCACTTCTGGCTGGCCACGTTGCTGGTGCTGGTGTTCGCCGTCTACCTCAACATCCTTCCTTCCGTCGGCTACATCCCGTTCTTTGAAGACCCCGTCGAGAGCACGCTCTCGCTGATGCTGCCGTCCCTTGCCCTGGGCACCACCATGGCGGCGGCGGTGATGCGCATGGCGCGTTCGGCCATGCTGGACGTGCTCGCCCATGACTACATCCGCACGGCCCGCGCCAAGGGAGTGCGCGAGCGCCGCGTGTACTCCAGCCACGCTCTCAAGAACGCGTTCATCCCGGTGCTGACGCTGATCGGCACCGAGACCGGCAAGCTGCTCGGCGGCTCGCTCATCATCGAGCAGATCTTCGCCATCCCGGGCATTGGCCAGTACGCCGTGGAAGCCGTGCTCAGCCGGGACTACCCGGTGCTGCAGGCCACCATGATCGTCATCGCCGGCAGCTACGTGATCATCAACACGCTGGCCGACCTCGGCTACGGGCTGCTCGACCCGCGCGTGCGGTACGACTAGCCCCTTACAGGTGAGTGACGCCGTGGCGGAATCCATCAACATCACCCATGCACGGCAGCCGGTCGCGCCCCGCCGAGAAGGGGCGGGGCGGGCTTGGCGCCGGTTCGCGCGCCACAAGCCCGCCCTGGTGGGGGCGGCGGTCATCCTCGTCTACCTGCTGGCGGCGCTGCTGGCGGACGTCCTGGCGCCCTACGACCCGCTCGACATGGGCGCCGGGTCACGGTTGACCGGGCCGGACGCCGCTCACTGGTTCGGCACGGACGAGTACGGGCGCGATGTCCTCAGCCGGGTGATCTACGGCGCCCGGATCGCCTTCGTCGTGGGGGTCCTCTCGGCCTCGGGCGCCGCGGTCGTGGGCATGCTGATCGGGGTGCTCGGGGGCTATTTCGGCGGGTTGCTCGACCGCGGCGTGACCATGCTCATCGACCTCGTCTTCGCGTTCCCGACGATCCTGCTGGCCATCGCGGTGGCGGCGTTCCTCACGGGCGGCGGGTTGCCGCCGGCGGTGCCGGTCATCATCGCGCTCTGCGTGGTGCAGGCGCCGCACTTCGCCAGGGTGGCGCGCGGGGCGACCATGGCGATCAAGGCGCAGCCGTTCGTGGAAGCCGCCCAGGTGCTGGGGGGCTCCCACCCGCGCATCATCCGCAGCCACATCGCCCCCAACGTGGTGGCGCCGCTGCTGGTGCAGTTCGCCCTGTCCTTCTCCTACGCCATCCTCGCGGAATCGTCCCTGAGCTTCCTCGGCGTGGGCCACCCGCCGCCAGCGCCTTCCTGGGGTGCCATGCTGACCGGCGCCTACGGCTACGTCGAGCGCGCGCCTTGGGCCGCCTTCTTCCCCGGAATGGCCATCACACTCCTCATCCTCGGCTTCAACATCCTGGGTGACGGCCTGCGCGATTTTTTCGATCCTACAAGACGTTAGGCGCCGGCTTGCGCATCCATCGGGGAGCGGCTATTGTCCATCAGGCTTGCCCCAGGTTCCTCAAGCGTTTCCACGGAGGTGTTCCATGGCGGACTCGAACGTGTCGACAGCGGTTTCCACCGCCGACGTCGTGTTTGTCGGTGGTCCCATCGTGACAGTCAACTCCCGGGACGATGTGGCCGAGGCACTGGCGGTCCGCGGCAGCAACATCCTGCGGGTAGGTGACCGCGCCTACGTCGAGCAGACCGTCGGGCGCGACACCGAGGTGGTGGATCTCAAGGGGCGGGCGCTGACCCCCGGTTTCATCGACAACCACATCCACATGACCAACGGTCCCCAGCGCCACTGGGTGGACTGTACCTACGCCGCCTGCCCGTCCATCGCCGACATCGTCGAGAGGATCAGGGAGCGGACCGCGAAGGCCAAGCCGGGCGACTGGATCCTGGGCCGGGGCTTCCAGGCGACGCGTCTCACCGACCGGCGCAACCCCAACCGTTTCGACCTCGATCCCGTATCGCCCGACAACCCGGTGGGCATCGCCAACCGCGAGTCCATGGGGTGGACCTTCAATACCCAGGGGTTGCGGCGCATGGGGGTCCAGGACGATACCCCCGACCCCGCCGGCGGCCCCATGGAACGGGACGATCAGGACCGTCCTCTGGGTCCCATGTGGGACAACACGCGCACGGTGTTCATCACCCCCAACCTGCCCCAGTGGGACGTGGACGACATGATGGACGGCTATCGCTGGATGGCGAGTGAGCTGAACCGCAACGGCGTCACCACGGCGTTCGAGGCCGCCATCCGCAACCGCAGGGACACGGTGGGCTGGCAGCGGCTGCACCGCCAGGCGCCGCCGAGCCTCCAGGTGGTCATGGGCCCGTACCCGGTGCACGGCGAGGGATGGGACCTCGAGGGCACCGCCGGCAAGATCTTTGAGACCGGCTTCGCCACCAACTACGGCACGGAGTGGCTCAAGCTCGGGGCGCTCCAGGTCGGCATCGACGGCGGCGTCATCGGCCAGACCGCGGCCCTGTTCGAACCCTACAGCAACGACCCCGCGGGCAAGAAGCTCGGCAGCTTCCGCATCACCCAGGAGGTGGCCGACGACTTCATGGCCCAGTGCCAGGCCAGCGACTGGCAGGCCGGGCTCATCTGCCACGGCGACCATGGCATCCACCGGTCGCTGGAGGCCATCGCCAACGGCCGCGCCCAGGTGGCGGCGCACGACCTGCGCCACCGGCTGGAGCACGCCTACCTGTGGAACCCGCGGGTCATGGACCGCATGGCGGAGTTGGGCATCATCTGGAACACGCAGCCGCCGATCCTGGAGAGCATCGGCAGCGAGGGCATCCACGGGCAGTGGGGCGACCGCGCGCGCTACGCGTTCCCGTTCAAGTCCCTGACCGACCGGGGCGTCATCATCTCCGGCGGCTCCGACTGGCCGGTGGGCATGTACAATCCGTTGCAGGGCATCGACATCCTGGTGAACCACCGCTTCGGACCCGAGGAAGGCGGCGAGGTGCTCAACGCGGACGAGGGCGTGAGCGTGCTGCAGGCGATTCGCATCTACACCTACAACTGCGCCTACACGTCGTTCGACGAGACCCGCACGGGTTCCCTGGAAGAAGGCAAGAGAGCCGACCTAGCGGTGCTCTCGGAGGACATTCTCGGGGTGGCGCCGACCGCGATAAGGGACATCAAGGTCGACCGCACCTACGTGGACGGGCGCCTGGTGTTCGAACGGGCGTAGTTCCGCGTCCGGCGGCGACCCGGAGGCCCGGCAGCCTGCGCCGCAGACGCCACAGGGCGGGTATCGAACCCGCCCGCGTCCGCGCCGCGCCGGCGGCGATACGGGTATTCGGGGAGGCGTTTCGGCGGTTGGCCGGGCAGTGAAGACAGGAGGAAATCATGGCGCTGGCACTCGTGGGCGCCCGCATCATGACCGCGTCCAACGGCGCGATCGACGAGGGCACCCTGCTGATCGAAGGGCGGACCATCGCGGCCGTCGGCGCCGGCGTTCCCACGCCCGAGGGCGCCGAGGTCTGGGACGTGAGCGGTAAGGTCCTCATTCCGGGGATGATCGACGCCCACACCCACCTGGGGCTGTGCCAGGACGGGGTGGGGGCGAGCCAAAGCGATGAGGACGAAGTGGGCGACCCCGTGGTGCCGCACCTGCGCGCCCTGGACGCCATCAACCCCGAGGACGTCGCGTTCCAGGACGCCCTCAGGGGCGGCGTCACCACGGTGGGCGTGATGCCCGGCAGCTACAACGTCATCTGCGGCCAGCCGGCCGCGGTGAAGGTGGTGGGGCGCACGCTGGAGGAGATGCTGGTGCGCGCCCCGGTGGGCATGAAGATCGCCTTCGGCGAACGCCCGAAGCAGGTGTACGGCGGCATGAAGAAGAGCCCGATGACGCGCATGGGCATCGCCGCCATCCTGCGGGAGGGGCTGGTCCGGGCGCAGCACTACGCCGCCAACGGGGACGGCTCGCGGGACCTGCGGCAGGAAGCCATGGTCCCGGTGGTGCGCAAACAGATCCCGCTGCGCGCCCATGCGCACCGGGCCGACGACATCATGACCGCCATCCGCATCGCGCAGGAGTTCGACCTCGACCTGATCATCGAGCACGGCACCGACGGGTACAAGGTGGCCGGGGAACTGGCGGAAGCCGGCGTCGGGGTGGTCCATGGGCCGTGGCTCAAGACCCGCGGCAACCTAGAGCAGTCGGGACGCAGTCCGCATTCGCCGCGCATGCTCATCGAGAGCGGCGTGCTCACGGCCTTTTCCACCGACCACCCGGTGATCCCCATCCAGAACCACCGGATGCAGGGCATGACCGCGGTGGACCACGGGGTGAGCCCCAACGAGGCGCTCAAGGCGCTGACCCTCAACTCCGCGCGGCTCATGGGCATCGACGAGCGGGTGGGAAGCCTGGAGACGGGCAAGGACGCGGACGTGGTGGTGCTGTCGGGTTCGCCCTTTGACGCGGCGACACGGGTGGAAGGCGTCATCGTGAACGGGAGCATTGGCTGGAAAAGCGAGCCGGCGCGCATGTGAGGGCCGCCGGCGAGGGAGAAGAGACATGAAACTTCAGAAAGCGTTCATTTGCACGGCATCCATCGTTTTCGCAATCCTCTTCGCGGCCGCGGCCGTCCACGCGCAGGCCATGAAGATCACCACCGCGGAGGTGGCCTATGTCACGGGCAACGACAAGGTCAAGGGCTACCTCGCCAAGCCCGCGGACAAGAAGGCGCGTCCCGGCCTGATCCTTATCCACGAGTGGTGGGGCCTCAACGACAACATCCGGGAGAACGCGCGTGCGTTCGCCGAGCTGGGCTACGTGGCCCTGGCGGTGGACCTCTACGACGGCGAGATGGCGACGACGCCGGACGGTGCCCGCAAGCTGGCGGGAAGCGTGCGCAAGAACACGGACGCGGCGTTCGCCAACCTGAAGCAGGCCGTGAGCTACCTGAGCGGCCTCAAGGGGGAGGTGGACCCGGCGCGCATCGCCTCGGTGGGCTGGTGCTTCGGCGGCGGCTGGTCCTACCAGATGGCCAAGAACGACCTCGGCGTGAAGGCGTCGGTCATCTACTACGGCCGCTTCAACCCCGCCGACGACCTGAGCCGCATGCGCGCCACGATCCTCGGACACTTCGGCGAGACGGACAGGGGCATCAAGGTGGACAACGTCCGCGAGTTCCAGGCGAAGCTCAAGACCCTCAAGGGCGACCACATGGTCTTCATCTATCCCAACGCGGGGCATGCCTTCGCCAATGCCGACAGCCGCAACTATGACAAGACGGCGGCGGAGACGGCCTGGAAGCGGACCATGGAGTTCTTCCAGAAACACCTGTAGCGTGCCGATCAACCGGACACCACACTAGCCACAGGGAGGAAATCGACATGGCGCGCATCCGTCACATCGCCATACTCACGGACGACAAGGAGAAGCTGGTGGAGTACTACACCGGCGTGTTCGGGCTCAAGGTGGTCAAGGGAGTGGGCACCGCCACCTACCTCTCGGACGGGCACGTGAACCTGGCCATCATCCCCAAGGGCCCGGAGGAGCGGGTCGAGGGACGCGCCCTGGACAGCGGCCTCAACCACATCGGTTTCGAGGTGGACGACGTACAGGCCTTGAAGTCGGTGTCGGACCGGATGGGGGCGGCGGACGACGTGAGGAAGAGGCCGCCCAATCGCGAGGCGGAGTACCGGGTACAGGACCCCGACGGCAACCTCATCGACCTGTCACAGCACGGCTGGCCGGTCTGACAGTGGCATCGCGAGCAGGAGAAGGAGTGCATGGCTGAACAGGAACGGGTGCTGTTGCCCGACGACGTTGAACCCAGGCGTTATGACATAACCCTCAGGCCCGACCTCGAACGTTTCACCTTCGGCGGCAGCGAGACCGTCGACATCGACGTGAAATCGGCCACGCGCCGGATCGTGCTGCATGCCACCGAGCTGGAGCTGCACTCGGTGGCGCTGGAGCGGAACGGGGCGTCGTGCGTGCCGTCGCGCATCGAGTCCGACGAGGAGGAAGAGACGGTCGCGTTCGTATTCGACGCCCGGCTCGATCCGGGGCCGGCGCGACTGCGCATCGAGTTCACCGGACAGCTTAACGACAAGATGCACGGGTTCTACCGCGGCGTCTATCAGGTGGACGGCGAGAAGCGGATCATGGCCGCGACCCAGTTCGAGGCCACGGACGCGCGGCGCGCGTTTCCCTGCTGGGACGAGCCCGCGCGCAAGGCCGTGTTCGCGGTGGCGCTGGTGGTGCCGGAGGACCGGGTGGCGGTGTCGAACATGCCGCCGGCTCACACCGAGACCGGGACGGACCGCCTCAGGACCGTACGCTTCGCCGAGACCCCGGTGATGTCCACGTATCTGCTGGCGTTCATCGTCGGCGAGTTCGATTACGTCGAGACCGAGACCCCCGAAGGCGTCACCGTGCGGGTGTACACGCCGCTGGGACGGCAGGAGCAGGGGCGGTTCGCGCTGGACGTGGCCGCCCGGACGCTCTCCTTCTTCCACGAGTATTTCGGCATCGCCTATCCGCTGCCCAAGATGGACCTGCTGGCCATCCCGGACTTCGCCGCCGGGGCCATGGAGAACTGGGGCGCGGTGACCTATCGCGAGACGGCCATCCTTGTGGACCCCGAGGAGTCTTCGGCGGGGACGCGCCAGCGTGTGGCCATCATCGTCGCGCACGAGCTGGCGCACCAGTGGTTCGGCAACCTGGTCACCATGGAGTGGTGGACCCACCTGTGGCTCAACGAGGGGTTCGCCTCGTGGATCGAGTTCATGGCCGTGGACCACCTGTTCCCCGAGTGGGACATGTGGACGCAGTTCGTCTACACCGACTTCGGCCGCGCCCTGTCCCTGGACGGGCTGAAAAGCTCACATCCCATCGAGATTGAGGTGCAGAGTCCCAAGCAGATCAGCGAGATCTTCGACGGCATCAGCTACAGCAAGGGCGCCTCGGTGATTCGCATGCTGGACGCCTATCTGGGCGCGGACACGTTCCGCAACGGTCTGCGGCGCTACCTCGAGCGGCACCAGTACGGCAACGCCACCACCGAGGACCTGTGGCAGGCCCTGGCGGAGGAGTCCGGACAGCCGGTGAAGCGGATCATGGACACCTGGACCAAGCAGACCGGTTATCCGCTGCTGTCCGTGGACGCCGGCGGGGGAGAGGTGGCGCTGCAACAGACGCGCTTCTTCCTGAGCGGCGTGCCGGATCGAAGCGACCCGAGCCGGTGGTCGGTTCCGTTGGGAATCCGCACGGAGGGGGCCGGCGACACCTTCCAGGTGTTCGAGGGCGAGCGGGCGAACATAGAAGTGAGCGTCGGCCGCGGCGGCTGGCTCAAGGTCAACCCGGACCAGACCGGCTTCTATCGCAGCAACTACAGCGCGGAGTTGTGGGACCGGCTGGGCGCCGCGGTGCAGGCGGGAGAGCTTTCATCGGCCAGGGACCGTCTCGGCCTTGAGAACGACGCCTTTGCCTTGGCCCGCGCCGGCTACCTGGACGCGTCGCGACCGTTGGCGCTGGCGCCGGCCTATCGCAACGAGACGGATTACACGGTGTGGGCGGACCTGTCGGAGAATCTCCGGGCCTACGACGTGCTCCTTTCGGACCAGCCTTGTCACGACTCGTTCCGTTCCTTCGCGCGCAGCCTGTACCAGACGATCTACGGGAGTCTCGGGTGGGACGTCCGGCCGGGTGAGAGCCACTTGACGCGGCTGCTCAGGCCGCTGGTGATCGGCATCCTGGCTCGCTACGCCGACCCGGAGGTGGCCGCCGAAGCCCTGCGCCGGTTCGACGAGGGGACGCGCGCCGGGACGCCGGTGGCGCCGGACGTGCGCGGGGCGGTGTACGGTCTGGTGGTGGAAGGGCGCGGCGCCGAGGGGTACGAAACGGTGCTGCGGGTCTACCGCGAAGCCGAGCTTCACGAAGAGAAGAACCGCTGCCTGCGGGCGTTGGGCTGCAGCACCGACACGGACCTGCTGCGGCGCACGCTGGAGTTCTCCCTGTCGGACGAGGTGCGCGGGCAGGACACCCCGTTGTGCGTGGCCGGTGTCGCCACGAATCCGCTGGGGCGGGACTTGGCATGGGACTTCCTGCGGGAGAAGTGGGGCGAGTTCGACGCCCGCTACGGGCAGGGCGGGTTCATCATCGCGCGCATCGTGTCCATCACCACCGAAGATTTCACCACCCTGGAGAAGGCCGCCGAGGTGGAGGCGTTCTTCGAGGCGCATCCGGCGCCGGCTGCGACGCGCACGATACGCCAGTCCCTGGAACGGATCCGCTCCAACGCGTTGTGGCTGGAGCGGGACGGCGACGCCATCGCCGGCTGGCTCGACGCGTACCGGCCGCCGTCGTGATTCGAGCGCGGCCGGGTCCCACGGCGGCGTGACGCAACCAGAAGCGAAGAAGGAGAGCATTCATGTCAGGAAACGCGGAGCTTCTTTCGTTCACCACGGCCGACGGCGAAACCCTGCACGGGCTCCTGTTCCGCCCGGACGCGTCGCCGCGTCCCGATCTCGCGCTGATCCTGATTCACGGGGTCGCCATGAGCTTCTACACCGGCCCGCTCCCCGTGTTCGCCGAGGCCCTGGCCGGACGCGGCCACCACGCCTTCTCCATCAACTGCCGCGGCCACGACTGGATCGCCCGGGGCGGGGACCTCACGGCTTTCCGCGGCGCCACCTACGAGAACTTCGAGGACTGCGTGCTCGACATCGACGCCGCCATCCACCGGATGAAGGAGGCGGGTTACGCGCGCTTCGTGCTCGTGGGGCACAGCCTGGGCTCGATCAAGTCCCTCTACTACCAGGGTACGCGCCAACGCGACGACGTCGCCGGCGTGATCTCATGCTCCGCCCCGAGGCAGTTCTACTCTGCCAGGGCGGCCGAGGACCCGGAGTTCGAGGCACGCATGGCGGAAGCCGAGCGTCGAATGGCCGGAGGAGAAGGGGAGGAGTACCTGTGGGCGCCGGCCAGCGGCGCCATCGGCCCGTTCACCTACAGGACCTACGTCAGCAAGTACGGGCGCGACGAGACCAACGACGTCCGCCCCCACGCAGCAAGGCTGAACTGCCCGCTGCTCGTGACGGCGGGCGAGATCGAGGCCGCCTACTTCCGTGAACTGGCCCGCGAACTGGCCGACTCCGCCGGACCCGACAACTGCACCTGCATCATCGTCCCCGGCGCCAACCACTTCTACGCGGGTTGCGAGGCATTCATGATCGATGCCCTCGACGGGTGGCTGAAGGAGAAGGTTGGGTAGCGATTCGCTTCCTCATCGTCGTTGCCTTGCGAGTTTTGCCGCAGCCTGTTTCGCGGGAATTACGGGTGCGGACAGGAGCCCGCTTCAAAGCCGTGCCAGCAGCCTGCCGTAACCCTCCACCGGCTCGTTCAGCTTCATCGCCTTGAGCGCGGTCCAGATCCAGGCTTGGGTGTTGGTGACCACGGGCTTGCCGAACTCCTGCTCCAACTGGTCGATGATGGGAGTGATGCGCCACTTGTTGCAGGGCATGTAGAGGCCGTCGACGTCCGGGTGGTCGCGCAGCAACGGACGCGCGACTTCCAGGCCCGACTCCGGCGGCAGCGCCCAGATGACCTTGGAGTTTTCATATGCCAGGCCCCGGTAGGCGGCGACGTGGATGTCGTCGTGTTCGAGGAAGCGGGCCAGCCGGGCATCCTGGTCCTCGGGGAAGGGCGACGCCATCACCACACGCTTCAGACCCAGCTCGCGGCAGGCGTCCACCACCGCTGTTAGGACCGTCGAGGCGGGCACGGGCGTGACCTCACCCACGGCGGCCAGGAGCTGGCGGTCCGAGCCGGGGCCCTTGTAGGACAGGAACAGTTCGCCGGTAACCATGAGGAAGTCGAGAGGGTATTCGGTCAATTCCCGCACCAAGCCAAAGAACTCGCTTTCGGCCCGGGCGAACTCCTCGTCGGTGAACTCGCGCACCCGGAGCCCGCGTCCTTCCACTGTGATATCCGGCGGCAGTATCCGGTAGACGTCCGCGAGCACCTCTTCGCTCATGTTCGGCGATATCAGGCCGATGCGTTTCATGTGAATTCCGCCTTCGAAAAGCCGCCGCCCCACTTGTCGGGCGACGGCACTTCCCGCTTATACGTTGCCCAATGACAGGAGCGACAGCGACGTCACCTCGAAGTCCTTGACCCAGTACTCGCCGGTGTACATGCCTTCGGCGCCCTTGGCGATGTTGGCCCGGGCCGGACTGGTGACGTAGTTCTGCATGTCTTCCTTGGTTTCCCAGAAGGTGAGGGATATCCCTTCGTCCGGATTCTCGGAACTCCGGAGCAGTTGGCGGCCGCGAAAGCCCGGCATGTTCGCGGTGGCGGGCACCACCACCTCGTTGTAGTACCGCTCGTATTCCGTCCATTTCCCGAGTCGAAGCTTGCCCCAGAAAATTCGGCAGACCATGGGTTCCTCCTGACAGAAGCGATTTGAACAGGCCGCGGGTTGCGAGAACCGCACGGCCGGCTCAGTCTTTCGGTATTGTAGACCTGAAGCCCCGCGGCTCGCAATCCGCCCGCTCAAAGAGGCGGGATGATGCCGCCGCGATGCTGGCGACCAGGGCATGGACAGGATGCATCCGCGCTTCCGTCACAAGGTAGGCCACGATGAAGAGCGGCGGGACCACGAACATCCCCAGCAGAAACGGCGAGCGTGTGTTTGTTCCGGCTCAGCCGGCCGGGTTGCGGCAAATCACGTTCAGAAGGGCTTGGCGCCCCTCCTCCTTGACGGCCTTGAGGCCGCGCTGCAGGGCGGAGGGGAGGTCCGCCGGGTCGTCCACGCGTTCGGCGTAGGCGCCGCATGCCTGGGCGGTAAGCTCGAATTGCGGCGACGGCGACAGGTCCGTGCCCGGGAAGTTCCCGCTCTGGTGGGCGACGCCGTCGGGATACAACTCGCGCACCGTGCTGAGCGTCGCGTTCCATGCCTGGTTGTTGTAGATGACGGTGAGGAACGGCACTTGGTACTTCTGCGCGGTGAAGTGGCAGGCGGTGGGGACGCAGAACATGTAGGAGCCGTCGCCTTCGCAGGCGATGACCGTGTGGTCCGGCGCGGCCAGCTTGGCGCCGATGGCGGCGCCCATGCCCCATCCCAGGTGCCCGGCGGGTGCCTGGTCGAAGAACGATCCGGGCCGTTCCAGTCCCAGCACCGGCCCCAGCGGTGAGGTCACGGCCTCGCCCATGACGATGGTCTTTTCGTCCACCACGTCGGCGATGCAGCGCGACACCCACAGGGGATGGATGGGGCGCTCGTCCTTTACCTTCTCGATGCGGGCGGCGAGTTCCGCCCGGTTGCTGTCGTGAACCGCGTTGATGCGGCTCCGCCGCTCGTCGACGCGTTTCCGTAGCGCCTCCGAGCCGTCGAGCCCCTCCCGGATCAGGCCGTTCAGCACCGGCAGCGTCACGTCCGACGATCCGGTCATGGCGTGGTCCACCGGGAAGCCCCACACAGGGATGGAGGAGAACAGCGGGTCCACTTCCAGTTGCAGCACCGTGGCGTCGGGCCGCAGGTTGTCCCGGGTCGCCGGCGTCCACGGCACGTCGACGTCGATGAGAAAGACCACGTCCGCCCCCTTCACGTGGGCGGCGACGTCGTGGCCGGCATGGCACGGGTGGCTCGACGGGAAGTTCATGTAGGGCGACTGCGGATGCTGCACCACGGGAACAGCCAGCAGGTCCGCCAGCTCCACCAGCGGCGCCACCGCCGCGGGGGTCTTGCCGACGTAGCGCGTCACGATCACCGGGTCGGACGCGCCCATGAGGATCTCCGCCGCCCGCTCAAGGTCCCCCACGGGGGTCTGGATCTTGCTCGGCGGCTCGAACACCTCCGCGGACACACGAGTCGTCTCCATGGACTCGTACAGCCACTCGCGCGGCAGCGACAGGTACACCGGTCCGCGCGGCTCGGCCATGGCGATCTTGAAGGCGCGCGGGACGATGGCGCCGAGCTGCTCGTTGGCGCGGTTCTCGAAATCCCACTTCACGAACTCGCGCACGATGCTGCCCTGGTCCCGGGATTCCTGGCGCCAGTGGATGTGGCGGCTCTTGCCGCCCGCCACCTCGCCCTCGGTCACCGGGGTGCGTCCGGCCACGAACAGCATCGGCACTTGGCATGCCTTGGCGTTCATGAGCCCGCCCAGGCCGTTGGCGGTGCCGGGCAGGGTGTGCACCAGCACCACCTGCGGCTTGCCCGACGCGCAGTAGTAGCCGTGGGCCATGGACACCGCGGCCTGCTCGTGGGGCACGACCACGATCTCCGCTCCCTTGGACTCGCTGCGGTGCATCTTGGCCAGCGCCTCCAGGATCGGGCCGTGGTCCGTCCCGGTATTGGCGAAGATGTAGTCGACGTCGGGATTGGCGTTAAGCTGCGCCAGAAAGGCTTCGGCCCCGTTGGCCACGGTCACGTCTTCGAATTGAGGTCCCGGCATGTTCGCATTCTCCGTGTGTTGTGGGGGTCACCAAGAGGGCGCAAGTCCGCAGACTTAACAACCGTCTCGTCGGCATGTCAAGTCAACGTTCGAACGAAGCAATGCTCCAACGGTCGAACCCAGGAAGCGGAGTTGACCGGCCACACGAAGCATTTTAAGCTCGGTGTTCACATGGGCGAAACAGACTGTTTCGGGGAGGACGCGGCCATGAGCGAGTCTCGGGAGGATTCGGCGAAGATCGAGGGCACCTACGTGTTCGACGGAGCTCAGTCGCGCAAGGGCTACCGTCTCAACAAGTTCTTCTTCTCCCTCAACGAGGCCGAGAACCGTGCGGCCTACAAGGAGGATGCCGAGGCGCTCATGGACCGCTTCGGCCTGTCCGAGTGGGAGAAGGAGAAGTTGCGGGAGAAGGACTGGCTGGCGCTGGCGCGCGAGGGCGGCGCCAACATCTACTTCATGTACAAGATGGGCTCGGTGACGGGCGACAGCCTGCAGCACATCGGCGCGGCGTTCCGCGGCGAGACGCTGGAGGAGTTCCTGAGCACGCGCAAGGTGAAGGGGGCGAGGTAGCATGGGCAGGATCGTTGCAGGGATCGGGTCGTCGCACGTGCCCGCGGCGGGAGCGGCGTTCGACCAGGGCAAGCAGGACGCTCCGGAGTGGAAGCCGCTGTTCGACGGCTACCGGCCGGCCATGGACTGGCTGCGGGAGGCCCGCGTCGACGTGGCCGTCTTCATCTACAACGACCACGGCTCGGACTTCTTCTTTGACAAGTACCCGACCTTCGCCATGGGGGTGGCCGGGAGCTATGCGCCGGCGGACGAGGGCTGGGGCCCGCGCCCGCTGGCGCCGGTTCCGGGCGATCCCGAGTTCTCCTGGCACATGGCCGAGTCGCTGATCCGGGAAAGCGAGTTCGATATGACCGTGTGCCAGGAGCTGTCCGTCGACCACGGGCTGCTCACGCCGCTGCCGATGCTCTGGGCGCACGAGCCGCAATGGGACATCCGGGTGGTGCCCGTGGCGGTCAACGTCGTGCAGCACCCGCTGCCCACGGCGCGCCGTTTGTGGAAGCTGGGGCGGGCGCTGCGCACCGCGGTGGAGAGCTATCCCAGGGACATCCGCGTGGCGGTCCTGGGTACCGGCGGGCTGTCGCATCAGCTCCACGGGGAGCGCTTCGGCTTCCGCAACGAGGAGTGGGACCGCAGCTTCATGGAGCGCATCGTGAGCCGGCCCGAGGAGCTGGTGGAGCTGTCGCACCATGACTACATGGTGCAGGGGGGCGCCGAGGCGGTGGAGATGATCATGTGGCTGGGCATGCGCGGCGCCATGTCGCCGGAAGTGCGGCTGGTGCACCAGAACTACTACGCACCCATGCTGACGGGCATGGGCCTGCTGCTCCTGGAAGACACCGCGAATTCGTGAACATGGAGCGCGATCGGGTAGCAACGGACGCGCTCCGGGTGACGCTCCTGGTTACAGGCAGGCCCAAGCCGCAGCCGGGACACACGAGCCCGGCCACGTTGGTGGAGGCCGATCCCGTTTACTATCCATTATAATTCCCTTCTCGTTCTTCCGCGGGCAACCCCACCGTATCCGCCACGCGCTGAGCGTAGTGGTTCCAGGTCCACTCGTAGACCTTCGACACGGCGGCCTGAAGGCCTCCCTCCACCACGAAGGCGAAGGCATCCAGGTCCGCCTGGGAGAGGGTAGGCGGGCGAGCACCGCCGGTGGCGCGGGCGGCGTCCAGGGTGACCCTGGCCAGGGTTTCCAGGCGTATGCCCAGCAGGGTCACGGCTTCCACGGTAGGGCCGATGACGGTGAGGCCGTGGCCGCGCATCAGGCAGCAGTCCCGGTCGCCCATGGTGGCGATCAGGTCGGCCGCCAGCTCCGGGCTGTCGATGAGCACCGATCTGGGATAGAGCGGGATCCCCTGAATCGCGGCGCTCAGACTCAAGGGGTCGTAGCAGCCGTAGATGGGCCGAAGCGGGAGCCCGGCGATAGTGGCGACGAGGCAGTGGTACGGATGGGCGTGCAGCACGGCCCGGGCCTCGGGGCGCGCCTTGTACAGCTCGCCGTGGATCGGCAGCTCGATGGGCAGACGGTATCCGTCCACCTGTTCCACGGTGCGGTCGAAACCGACCCGGCGCACGTGGTGCACGTCGGTGTACAGCAGCCCCTTTTCCGGCGCGGTCTCGTCGCCACCGAGGCAGCGGAGGAACATCTCGTCCGAGTCGGGAATACGCACCGACAGGTGTCCGAGAATGTCGCCGAGGCAGCCCTGGCTGGCCAGAATGCGGGTCCCCAGCGCGACCTTGCGCCGGAGGGTCAGCAGCGATGCGTCCATAACCGTCCTTTCGCTTCGCCGGTTTCGTCCGGCCGCATATGCTCACGTGTAAACCGCCTGCGCCCCGGAGTGTCAACCCGCAATTGAAACCACTGCGGCCTTCATCTATGGTCAGGCTGTTTCATGACCGCTTACGTCACCATCCACGAGTTGCTGTCCCACCAGGTCGCTGAGCGGCCGGACCGTCCTTGCCTGATTTACGAAGACCGGCAGTGGAGCTACGCGGAGTTGGCCGCGGAAGTGGAGCGGGTGGCGCACGCGTTCGCGGCTCTCGGGCTCCGGCCCGGGCAGCGTGTCGCCATCCTGCTGCCCAATTGTTCGGAGTTCCTCTGCGCGGTGTTCGCCATGGCCCGCACCGGCGGCGTGTTCGTGCCCCTCAACACGGCACAGACCGCGGACGAGCTTCAGTACCTCCTGTCCCACTCCGAAGCACGCTGCCTGCTGACCGCCGATGCCTTCATGCCGCTCATCCAGGGCATCCGCGGGGATTGTCCTAAGCTGGAGCAGGTGATCACGCTCGATCCCCCCGGCGGGAGCGGCGTCCTGGGCTGGGACGAATTCATCCGCGGCGCCGAGCGCCGCCCGGCGCTCACGGAAGTCTCGCCCGAGGACATGGCGTCCATCATCTACACGTCCGGCACCACGGACCGGCCCAAGGGCGTGATGCTCAAGCACTCCGCCTTCGCCTTCGCCCCGAGCCACCGCGCGCGGGCGCTGGGCTGGACCGGTGACGATCGGGTGCTGGTGGTGATGCCGCTGTTCCACGTCAACGCGCTGTGCCACATGACCCTCGCGATGATGTCCGTGGGCGGCGGCGTGGTGCTGAAGGATCGGTTCAGCGCGTCGCGTTTCTGGGACGACGTAAAGCGCCACGGCGTCACCACCTCGAGCATCATGCAGACGATTCCGCGTATCCTGCTGAACCTGCCGCCGGACCCGGCGGACGCGGATACGCCGTTGCGGCAGGCAATGGCGCTCTTGCCGCCCGACGTGCACCTGGAGTTCGAGCGGCGTTTCGGCGTCACCGCCATCCCCACCTACAGCCTCACCGAGGACCTGCTGAGCGTTCTCGGGCCCTTGGACGTGTCGCGCCGGAAGCTCGGCAGTTGCGGCGTGCCCATCGCTCCGGAGGTGCACCGGGTGCGCATCGTGAACGAGGAAGGGGAGAACTGCGCGCCCGGCGAATTCGGGGAGATCGTCAAGCAGAGTCCGGCGGTGATGATGGGCTACTACAAGAACCCCGACGCCACCGCCGCGGCCCTTCGCGACGGCTGGCTCCACACCGGTGACCTGGGCTACCTGGACGAGGACGGTTTCCTGTACTTCGTCGACCGCAAGAAGGACATCATCAAGCGCGGCGGCGAGAACATCGCCTCGGCCGAGGTGGAGCGCGTGCTCAACTCCCACCCGCTCATTGCCGAGTCCGCCGCGGTCGCGGTGCCGGACATCATTCGCCAGGAGGAAGTGAAGGCGTGCATCGTGCTGGCCGCCAACGCCTCCCCTGAGGACCTGCCGCCGGAACGGCTATGGGAGTTCTGCGCCGATCACTTGGCGGCCTTCAAGATACCGCGCTATCTCGACTACCGGCCGGAACTTCCCAAGACGCCGAGTTCGAAGGTGCAGAAGAACCTTCTTCGGGACGAGGGCGTGGGGCCGGAGGTGGCGGACAGGACCGCCTTGACAAATATCACCGGCGCGGCCAAAAGATGAGGTCAAAGGAGGGACATACAGTGGCAAGACGCAGCACAAGTACGGCATTGAAGCACCGTCCGGAGGACCTGGGGACCCCCAGGATGCGCTGGGGCAGCGACGTCGTCGCGGCGGTGGCGCGCGAACTCGACTTCAAGTACATCGCGCTGGTTCCTGGGGCCAGCTACCGAGGTTTCCACGACAGCCTGGTGAACTTCCTGGGCAATGAGAACCCGCAGATGGTCACGTGCCTGCACGAGGAACACGCGGTGTCCATCGCGGACGGCTACGGCAAGGCCACGGACGAACCCATGGCGGTGGCGCTGCACTCGAACGTGGGGCTGATGCATGCCACCATGACCATCTTCAATGCCTGGTGCGACCGGACGCCCATGGTCATCTTCGGCGCCACGGGTCCGGTGGACGCGCACAAGCGGCGTCCCTGGATCGACTGGATCCACACCGCCGCGGACCAAGGCGCGATCATCCGGAACTACATCAAGTGGGACGACCAACCGGCGTCGCCGCAGGCGGCCGTCGAGTCGGTGCTGCGGGCCAATCAGATCGCCCGCACCGCCCCCTTCGGGCCGGTCTACGTTTGCCTTGACGTGGGTCTGCAGGAGGAGTCGCTGCACGAGGACGTGCGCATCCCGGACGCCTCGCGGTATGCGGCGCCGAAGGCCCCCTTCGCACCCTCGGCCGTGGTCAAGCAGGCGCGGGAAGTCCTCAAGAAGGCCAAGTTCCCGGTCATCCTCATGGGACGGATGTCCCGCGGCCAAGCCGACTGGGATCGCCGCGTCAAGCTCGCGGAGGCCCTGAACGCCCCGGTGCTCACCAGCTCCAACGACCCCTCGTCCTTTCCCACCACCCATCCGTTGCACTTGGCCGCGCCGGCACTGCGTCCGTCGAAGCAGGCCGTGGCGCTGGTCAAGAAGGCGGATGTCATCCTCAGTCTCGACTGGCTGGACCTGGCCGGGTATCTGCGCGGTTGCCTGGGGGCATCGCAGACACAGACGCCGGCCGACAAGACCATCATCCACTGCTCCATGGACACCTATCGCACCAACGGCTGGAGCATGGACCACCAGGCGCTGCCCGCCGCGGACATCCCGGTGGCGGCATGCCCGGACACCCTCGTGGAACAGATGCTGGAGGGTTTCGGCCGCAAGCGGCCCGCCGCGGGGTTGAAGGCCATCACCCACTGGACGCGCACCCCTGTCGGCCGGGCACGGCCCAAGGAGGGCGTCCCCATGACGTTGATGGACATGGCGCTGACGGTGCGGGAGTTCGCCCGCAGCCGGCCCGTGAGCTTCGCGCGCCTGCCCATCGGCTGGCCCGGCGAGGCCGCGGAGTTCAGCGGTCCGTTGAGTTTCATGGGCAACGACGGCGGCGGCGGCGTGGGCAGCGGCCCCGGCCATGCCGTCGGCACCGCGCTGGCCCTCCAGGGCAAGGGCCGCCTGGTCACGGGTGTCCTGGGCGACGGCGACTATCTGATGGGCTGCAACGCGCTCTGGACCGCCACGCACATGGATCTGCCGCTGCTCATCGTCATCGCGGACAACCGCTCCTACTACAACGACGAGATGCACCAGGAACGGGTCGCGGTGATGCGCGAGCGGCCGGTGCAGAACCGCTGGATCGGGCAACGGCTGGACGATCCGCCCGTGGACCTCATCGCCATGGGACGGGCCCAGGGCTTCGACGGCGAGGCGCCGGTGTCCACCGCCGAGGACTTGGCCGCCGCCCTGGAGCGGGGCGCCCAAGTGGTGTCCAAGGGGGGCCGCTACGTCATCGACGCCTTGGTGGAACCGGGCTATGCCGACACCGGCGCCGACCAGCGCGCGGACATGAGCAAGAAGAAGAAGTGACGCGGGGACCGCAACTTTTCGCCGTTCGTCCTGAGCGTAGCGAAGCGAAGTCGAAGGACGCCATCTACACGTCGAAGAACACGGTTTCACGCGGACCCTGCAGGCGGATCTCGAAGTCGTAGACCGGCGGTGCGCCGCCGGATGCGCGCGGGACCGCCAGCAGGGTCTCGCGCCGCCCGGCCTCGGTGATGGTCCGCAGGACCGGGTCCCGGTCATTGGCGGCTGTTTCGTCCGCGAAGTACATCCGCGTCACCAGTTGCTTCAGCAGGCCGCGCGCGAACACCGACAGGGAGATGTGCGGCGCCTGCACCGTCTCCTCGGGTCCGGGCACGCCCCCCGGCTTGACCGTGACGATGTTGAAACGGCCGTCGCCGTCGGTGATGGCGCGGCCGAATCCCTGGAACCCCGCCACCAGCGGCACCTCCCGCGTGTCCTCGGCGTGCGCGTAGCGGCCGTGGACGTTGGCCTGCCACACCTCGATGACGCAGTCGTCCACGGGCTGGCCGGCGCCGTCGACGATGCGTCCCTGAATGCGGATGGCGCCGGCATCGTCCGTCGCCGCCAGTTCCGCGCCGCCTTCCCACGGCACCATGATGCGGTGAAACGGACCGATGGTCTGGGAGGGAGTGGTTCCATGCCGGCCTGACACGATTCAACCCTCCATCGGCGTGGCGTCCCGGCCCCGCAACACGATGTCGAACTCGTAGGCGAGGGCCCACTCCGGTTCGGTCTTCTCGAGGTCGAGCCTGCACACCAGCCGTTGCCTCGCCCCGGCGTCGGCGGTCGAATTGAAGATGGGATCGCAGTCGAGCAGCGGATCCCCCGGGAAATACATCTGCGTGATCAAGCGCGTGACGAACGCGGTGCCGAAGAGCGAGAGGTGGATGTGCGCCGGGCGCCAGGCGTTGGGGTCGTTGCCCCAGGGATACGCCGCCGGCTTGATGGTCACGAAACGGTAACGGCCCTCCGTGTCGGTGGCGCAGCGTCCGCCACCGCTGAAGTTGGGGTCGAGCGGGGCGGGGTGGTTGTCGGCGTCGTGGCGGTAGCGGCCCGCCGAGTTGGCCTGCCAGATCTCCATGAGGGCATCCGGCAACGGTCTGCCGTGGGTGTCCATGACCCGCCCATGGACGATGATGCGCTCGCCCAGGGGCTCCCCTTCGTGCTGCCGGGTGAGGTCGTGGTCCAACGGACCGACCTTCTCGTGGCCGTACACCGGTCCGGTGATTTCCGACAGCGTGTGCGGCAACGGCACCAGGGGCCGCTTGGGCGCCCGCAGCACCGTGGAGCGGTAGTCGGGGTAGAGGTAGGGCGGCTGTTCCGCCGCTGGGTCGCGCTTGTATCCGGTCGGCTGATCCATGTTGCTCCTCGCTTTTTCCAAGACGAATTACGCCGTATGCCGGGCCTTGTAAAGCAGCGCCAGAAAAGCCCCTGCAAGGGTGAGGGCCCCGACCCAGACGAAGCCCATGTCGAAGGCGCCCAGGTCGCCGCACAGGCCCAGGAACCAGGGGGTGGCGCCGCCGCCGATGACGAACGCCATGGGGACCACAAGGGACACGGCGGTGCCGCGGGTCTGCATGTCGCCCAGGGTGGACAGGGCGGTAAAGCCCGCGGGGAAGAAGCCCACTGCCACCATGGGCTGGATGAAGACGGCCACCGTCACCCAGGAATCCGGGACCAGCCCCACGAGGGCCACGGTGACGCTGCTCAGGGCCAGCGTTGTTGACAGGGTGCGGCGGACGCCGAAACGGTCCGCCGCCCATCCTGCCACCAGGGCCAGGACCGGACAGGCGCCCCGGGAAAGCCCCACCAGCGTGTTGGCCCAGCCTTCCCCCAGGCCGCGTTCCGACACCAGGTAGAGGGGGAGCATCGTGAACACGCCCAGGGTGATGGCGACTCCCAGGATGAAGAGCGCGAGGATGATCCACAGCATGGGGTCCTTCAGGAACCGCCGGATCACGGCCGGGACCGGGGGTTCGCCGGCGAACCTGCCGCCGCGGCCGAGTACGGCGTAGAGCCCGCTGGCCAGGAAGTTGACGAGGCCGAAGTAGAACAGGATGGCCCGCCAGGAGAGACTTCTGAGCAGCAGCTCACCGAGCAACGGCACGATGACGAAGCTCGTGTTGGGCGCCAGCTCGTGGATGGAGATGGCCTTGCCCCAGTGGGGACGGGTAACCAGCGAGGTGATGGTGGCGATGGCCGACGGAAGGTATAGGCCGGCCCCGAGGCCCATGGCGAAGAGTCCGAGCCGGATGCCCGTCAAGGTGGAGGCTTGGGCCACCGCGAGGGTCGATAGTCCCAGAAGCGCGAAGGACAGCACGATGGTCCGGTGGTGCAGCAAGCGGGCGGATACGTAACCGGCCCCGGACATGGCGGTCAAGTACCCGGCGGAGATGAACAGGAAGAACATGCCGGCCTGGGCGTGGGTGATGCCGAGATCCGCCTCCACCGTCGGCAGCAGCGGCGCCAGGATGACGCGACCGGTGAAGTTCAGCAGGAAGATCACCGCCATCAGCAGCACGGCGGGAGCCTGCATGCGGAAGTCGGCGTCGATGGAGGTGCGCGGGAGGCCTATGGCCGGCCTCCGTCCTTGAGCGTTGCTCCGGTGTCGTTGCCGGCCGAGGTGCGGGGAATCGGTTTCCAGTAGGCGAAGCCCATGCCGCAGCCCGTGCCCGCGGGCGAACGGTATCCGGGAACGTAGTCCACCAGCGTCATTTCCATGGGCTCGGCGAACCCGCCCAGGGCGATCCAGTTGAGGATCTCGGAAGTGCCGCTCCTGAGCTTCTCGCGCGGAAGCCCACGGAGCGCGCCGGCGTCCTTGTCGGCCAGGGCCTTCAGCATGGCCTGGTCGATGTCTTCGTCGACCACGAAGTGGCTCAGGCCGCCGGAGGCCATGACGGCCACCCGGGCGTCCGAGTCCCACGACTCGATGGCCTCGCGGACGCATTGCCCCAGCGCGTAGCAGCGTCCCGGCGTCGGCTGGTTGGGCGGGTAGTAGGTATTGACCATCACCGGCACCATGGGCAGCGTGCTTCCGGGGAGGAGGCGGCGGTACAAGAAGCTGAACGCGTGCCCGATGCCCTCGCGCAGCCGGTTGGTCCGGGCGATGTCGAAATCGTGGTCCGAGAGCCAGGCAATCAGGTGCTCGGCCAGCTCCGTGTGGTTGCAATAGAGCGGCGCGGTCTCCGCCCAGCCCCGCTGCTCGGACTTCTTCCACTCGGGCAGCGGTCCGGTGCGCGGCGCGATGGTCATGTCCGGCCCGTGGTAGACCGCGAAGGTCGGCATGTTGTCGTCGAGGAACTGTTCGTGCTGGTCGTCGCCGAAGGCGACCACCACGTCCGCGCGCGCTTCCCGGAGCGTGTCGCCCAGCACCTTCAGTGCGTCCTGACACGCCTGGAACCGCTCCCGGTACTTTTCCGGCGTGATCTCACGGCCGATGTCCGCTTTCGCCGCGGCCGTCAGCGCCGGGTAGTCGAGGGTCGGATCGGTCTCGTCCTTGGTCTGCAGCAGGCGCCAGTCGGTGACGCTCAATTGCGGGGTGTGAGAGGTAGCGAGCGCCAGGACGATCCTTGCCATGGCGCCCTTTGTACCAGATGCAAGACGCCATGGCACCATTTGGCGGTAGTGTCGCGGTTTGCGGACCGGGACACCAACCTTTGGGCCGGCCGCTTGACACTCCCGGAGGTCCGGGGATACATTCGCGCGGTGCGAGAAAACAACCCTATCAGGAGGTGCAGATGAGATTCTTTACGGCCATGGCCGCCTTGCTGCTGGCTGTCGTGATATCCGGCCCGGTGCATGGGGCGGACGATTTTTACAAGGGCAAGAAGATCCGTCTGATCGTGTCGTCGAGCCCGGGCGGCGGCAACGACACCTACTCCCGGCTCATCGCGCGGCACATCCCCCGGCACATTCCGGGCAATCCCACCGTCATCGTCCAGAACATGCCCGGTGCCGGCGGAATCATGGCCGCGGACTACCTTTACCGGAAGGCCAAGCGGGACGGCACGGTGTTGGAGCAGATCAACTGGGGCGTGTGGTTCCACCAGGTCGTCGGGTCCAAGCGGGCGCGCTTCGACTTCAACAAGATCAACGCCGTCGGCGTCGCCGCCATCGAGAGCGCGATCCTCTTCACCCGCAAGTCCGAGTTTCCCGATTGGAAGTCCGTGCTGGCCTCCAAGAAGCTGATCACCAGCGGAAACAGCGGACGTCAATCCCTGGGCTACACCATGGGCAAGGTGATGGAAGTGATAGAAGGGAGGCGGATCTTCGACTACGTCTTCGGTTATCCGGGCGCGCGGCAGTACAGTCTCGCGTTTCGCCAGGGTGAGGTCCAGTCGTCCGGAAACACCCCGGGCTCGTTCGCCGATCAGCTCGGCGACATGTGGGACGAAGGCAAGGTCGCCATGCTGGCGCAGGCACCGACGCCCGAAGGCGGCAGGACCAAGGAGTTCCCGGATACGCCCACGTTGCTGGAATACGCCAAGACCGACGCGCATCGTGAAGTGATAAAGGTCGCCTTCGATCTCACCCACTACGGCCGTCCGTATGCGCTTCCCCCGGGCGTGCCCAAGGACCGTGTCCAGATCATGCGCGATGCCTTCGACGCGACCATGAAGGACCCGAAGTTCCTGGCCGAGGCCAAGAGGATCAAGCGGGTCATCATTCCGTCCACCGGCGCAAAACTCCAGCAACTCTGGAAGAACGTTCTCAACGCGTCCCCCGAGAACCTGGCCATCTTCAAGGAGATATTCGGCGAATCGTAGTGCCGGACCGGGCAGGCGGGGGCTCCGTGTGCTGGGGGTCCCGAACATCGGCAGAAACCTGGAGGTAACAATGAAGGCAGTATTGGGTCTCGTGACGCTCGCGTTGTTTTTGTTCGGAGCAGGCTCGGCAGCGGCGGCCGACTTCTACGAGGGCAAGAAGATCCGGCTGATCGTCTCGTCCTCGCCCGGCGGCGGCAACGACACCTACTCGCGGTTGCTGGCGCGCCACATCGGCAGGCACATTCCGGGCAACCCGACGATCATCGTGCAGAACATGCCGGGAGCCGGCGGCGTCCGCGCGGCCAGCTACATCTACAACAAGGCCAGACGCGACGGCACCGTCATGGAGCAGATCAACTGGGGGGTGTGGAACTGGCAGGTGGTGGGCGACAAGGCTCGCGGCAGCCAGTTCGACTTCAACAAGATGCAGGCCATCGGCGTGATCGTCATCGAGAACGGCCTGCTCTACAGCCGCAAGGACCGTTTCAAGACGCTGGACGAGATCAAGAACTCGGGCAAGCTGGCCCGGGTCGGCATCAGCGGCAACCAGTCCAGCGGATTCGTGCTCGGGAACATCGTCGAGAAGCTGCGCGGCGAAAAGCTGTTCGAGTACGTCTTCGGCTATCCCGGCGCGCGCCAGTACAGCCTCGCGTTCCGGCAGGGCGAGGTGGACGTCTCGGGCAACGTGACCTCTTCGTTCATGGATCAGCTCGGGGACATGTGGAAGGCGGGGGACATCATCATGCTCGCCCAGACCGGCACGGTGGAGGGCAAGAAGAGTCCGGAGTTCCCCGACGCGCCGTTGCTGGAGGACATGGCCAAGACCGAGAAGCAGAAGAATCTGGTGCGGGCGACCTTCCTGCTCTCGCGCTACGGACGTCCGTACGCCATGCCCCCCGGAGTTCCCGCGGACCGCGTGGCGCTTGTGCGCAAGGCTTTCGACAACACCATGAAGGACCCGAAGTTCCTGGCCGAGGCCAAGAAGCTGAAGCGGCCCGTGAGGCCGACGAGCGGTCCAGCCCTTCAGAAGATGTGGAAGGATTCGCTTGGCGCTTCACCGGAAGACAAGGCCATCGTCAAGCAGATCTTCAATCCCCCCGGCAAGAAGTAAGACAGGATGCTTGATGCAGGGTTCGTGCGTGACGAACCCTGCAGGATTTCTCAAAGCTGGGAGGTTACCATGCGGACTGTATTGAGTCTCGTGATGCTCGTGCTGCTCCTGTTCGGCGCGGGCTGGGCAGGGGCGGCGGATTTCTACGACGGCAAGAAGATCCGCCTGATCGTCTCGTCATCGCCGGGCGGCGGCAACGACACGTACTCGCGGTTGCTGGCGCGCCATCTCGGGCGCAACATTCCCGGAAACCCGACCATCATCGTGCAGAACATGCCGGGAGCCGGCGGGGTCCGGGCGGCGAGCTATCTCTACAACAAGGCGCGGCGCGACGGCACGGTCATGGAGCAGATCAACTGGGGGGTGTGGAACTGGCAGGTGGTGGGGGACAAGAGCCGCGGCGGTCAGTTCGACTTCAACAAGATGAACGCCGTCGGCGTGATCGTCATCGAGAACGGCCTATTCTACACCCGCAAGGACCGGTTCAAGTCGCTGGATGAGGTCGAGAAGTCGGCCAAGCCGGCCAGGGTCGGCATCAGCGGCAATCAGTCGGGCGGATTCGTGATGGGCAACATCATCGAAAAGCTTCGCGGCAAGAAGCTGTTCGAGTACGTCTTCGGCTACCCCGGCGCGCGCCAGTACAGCCT
Organism: Deltaproteobacteria bacterium; assembly: GCA_028818775.1. Lineage (NCBI taxonomy): Bacteria > Pseudomonadati > Myxococcota > Myxococcia > Deltaproteobacteria bacterium. The sequence goes on from JAPPNE010000140.1 coordinate 36,399, forward strand.
GGCGTTGCGGCAGGGGGAGGTGGACGCCTCGGGCAACGTGACGTCGTCGTTCCTGGATCAGCTCGGGGACATGTGGAAGGCGGGGGAGTTGGTCATGATCGCGCAGACCGGTACGGTGGAAGGCAAGAAGGCCCCGGAGTTCCCCGACGCGCCTTTGCTGGAGGACATGGCCAAGACAGAGAAGCAGAAGAACCTCGTGCGCGCGACCTTCCTGCTCTCCCGCTACGGGCGTCCGTACACCCTTCCTCCGGGAGTCCCGGCGGAACGGGTCGCGCTCATCCGCAAGGCCTTCGACGCCACCATGAAGGACGAGAAGTTCCTGGCCGAGGCCAAGAAGCTCAAGCGGCCCGTCAACCCCACGAGCGGCGCGGACTTGCAGAAGATGTGGAAGGACTCGCTCAACGCCTCGCCGGAAGACAAGGCGATCGTGGCGCAGATCTTCAACCCCAAGGGGAAATAGCAGCGCCGGTCCGAACCGCCTTGTGTTGAAACAAAAGGGCGCCGGGGACATCCGATCCCCCGGCGCCCTTTTTGTCTTGAGAGAGCGGGAACGATCCGGCGCGGCCGTCACCCCAGCCAGGGCATGAGGCTCTTGAGGAAATTCTCGGGCCCGGCAATGAGCGGCTCAAGCCAATGGATGTGCAGGATCTGATCGAAAACGCCGACGAAGAAGACCAGCATGCCGCCGGTGAGCCAGAGCGTCAACGGCCAGCCCTCCCTGGCCTGGTACTTCAGGTACAAGAGGGTGAACACCGGTACCGTGATGAAGAACCCGAACAGCAGAATGCTGAAGAACATGCCCAGGAGCCACGCCGCAAAGGTCAGCCCGGCCGCTGCCACCTCGGCCGTGGACATGGTCCAGTCCACCTGCAGGTCGCCGGTTTCCCGCTCCTGGCTCGCGGTTGTCCTCATGCTGCGGTAGCCGTCCATGACCAGTTGGATCAGCGCCATCACCAGGACCGGCACGCCGACGGAGCGGGGAAACAGGCCCGTGCCCAGTGGCCAATCCTTGGCGGTGTAGACCATGCCGGCGGCGACCAGGGCGACGAACAGAGTGAACACCAGCGAAGGTGTGACGCGCATGGCTACTCTCCCTCCCCCGTGATTCCCGTGAGCTGCCGGACCTTACGCTCCTGCTTGACGCTGTAGTAGATGGTCGCGATGGTGACCGCGAGCACCACCAGGACCAGCGGCCGGATGAGAAACGCGGCGCCGTAGGCACGGACGGAAATGAAGAGGTACCGCTCGATGAGCCCGCCCAGCAGAAATCCCAGGAGCAGCGGCGGCCGGGGCCATCCGCACCGTTTCATGATCCATCCCAGCAGCCCGAAGAGCAGCACCGTCACCAGGTCGAAGATGCTGGCGGTGGCTTGATAGGCGGCGAGGAACACCACCACCGTCACCAGCGGCGCCAGGATGTTGATCCGTACCGAAGAGATCTTGGCGAGCTGGTTGGTGAAGCAAAGCGCGATGACCGTGGCCATGATGTTGGCGATGGCCGTGCTCCACACGATGGAGTAGGTGAGATCCAGGTGCTCGTTCAGCATGGAGGGGCCCGGTTGCAGGCCGTGGATCATGAAGGCGCCGATGAGGAGCGCCATGGATGCACTGCCGGGAATGCCGAAGGCCAGCGTGGGCACCAGGGCGCCGCCCTGCTTGGCGTTGTTGGCGCTTTCCGGGGCGATGACGCCGCGGACGTCGCCCGAGCCGAAGGTCAGGGCGGCGTCCTTGCACGTAGACTTGGCGTGTCCGTAGGCGAGCCAGTCCACCACCGCGGAGCCCAGGCCCGGGATGATGCCGACCCAGGTGCCCAGGAAGGCGCAGCGGAGCATCAGCCACCAGTTGGCGAAGACGTCCCGGATGCCGTGCCCCACGCCCTTCATGGCCTGTTTGGGCACGCTGCTGATCTGCTTGCCCTCGATCACCATGTCCGCCAGCTCGGGCAGCGCGAAGATCCCCAGGCTCACCACGATGATGTTGAGACCGTCGAACAGGTAGAGCGAATCGAAGGTCCAGCGCAGGAGCCCTTCCTGCTTGTCGATCCCGATCATCGACAGCAACAGGCCCATGCCGCCGGCGACGATGCCCTTGAGGGGGACGCGGCCGCTCAGGATGGCGACCATGGAAATGCCCATGATGCCCAGGGAGAAGAGCTCCGGCGCGGCGAACAGGAGCACGAGCGGCTTCAGAATGGGAATCAGCATTCCCAGGATGACGGCACCGACGACGCCGCCCAGGAGCGACGAGAAGTAGGCGGCGCCGAAGGCCCGCCCCGCCTCCCCCTTGCGGGCCATGGGGTGGCCGTCCAGGATCGTGGCCTGGGAACCCACCGTTCCCGGAACCGCGAACAGCACCGAGGGGATGGTGTCGGTGGTCACCGGCACCGAGGAGAGGGCCACCAGCATGGCGATGGCCGCGGTCGGGTCCATGTCGAACGTGAACGGCAGCAACAGTGCCAGGCCGACGACGCCGCCCAGTCCCGGGATGGCTCCCAGCGCCATGCCCACCACGACTCCGAAAGTTATGAAGAGAAACCGTTCCACGCTGAACAGCGCGGTCAGGCCATCGGCCATTGCTTCGAACACGTGACGCTCCTGGTTCGTGTATTGGAGCCCAAGTTTATAGATGAAAAATCAGTATTTCTGAACAGTGGGGCTCACGGCTTGTATTCATACGCCTCGGCCGCCGGCTTGTACGCCCGCGGCAGCCACAGCGGGCGGCGCAGGTTCTGCGGCCCGGGCGCCGGCCGGGTCAGCTTGAGCCAGCGCTTGTACACCTCGTGCGACTTGTTGGTGTCGACGAAGATGTCGCCGTAGCGGTCGTCTCCCGTGGGCCTCTCCACCCGCACCTTCTGGTGCCAGCAGTGCTGTCCGCTGATGTTGTCGGGCTGCACCGGGAAGGTCAGGTTCTGATGCACCCCGGCCTCCTGCCACCATACCCGGCCGGAGTCCTTGTCGGCGCTCTCGAAGGGCTGGACGCCGTGGACCTGCCGCATCATCCACTGGCCCGGCGCCAGTTGCTCCAGGTTCACCAGGGCGGTGGCGAAACGGCCGCCGCCGGTTTCCTCCTTGAGGCGCCAGCGCCCCAGGTGGTGCGAGCACGCCACCACGCCCGGGCGGATGCCCTCGGTGACCCACACCCGGTCCACGAACCAGCCGATCTCGGTGTGCACCTTGACGAGGTCGCCGGTGCCGACCCCGAGGCGTTCGGCGTCGCTCGGATGCAGCCACACCGGGTTCTTGTGCGAGATCTCGTAGAGCCACTTGGCGTTGGCCGAGCGGCTGTGGATCAGCGTGGGCAGGCGGAAGGTGGGCAGCAGCAGCATCTCGCCCTTGGCGGCGTCGATGTTGGAGCGGTGCACGTGGCTCTTGATGTAGCCGGGGTAGCGGTGCTCCGGCCACTTCCAGTCCTTCAGCGTCGCGGAATAGAACTCCATCTTGCGCGACGGCGTGGGGAAGCCGGCGTAGCCCTTGCCGTCGACCTCCACGCCGATGACGGCGCCGCCCTTGGAGACGACCCTGGTGACCGGGTCCACCGCGGCCTCGGCCATGTCGGCTTCCTTGATCTCGTTGGCGTGGCTGCTGTAGATGTTCTCGGCCACCAGGAAGGCGCCGTAGCGGCGCATGTACTCCAGCGGCGAGATGTTTTCCCTGGCCGCGGCTTCAGGCAGTCCCGGCACGCTGTTCTCGAACATCCACTGGTAGTACTCGGAAACCGTGAGCTTCTCGCCCGGCCGGTAGGGCGACTCGAAGTACTTGCGGATGCCCAGGGAGCCGTCGGGGTCGATGCGCCAGGACAGCTCGATCCAGAACTCGTCCTCCTCCCATACCTCGCCGAGCCCGGCCTCCGCGTGCGCTTCCCAGGTGGTGTCGAAGGTCTTGCCCCGCCGCTCCAGCGCCACCCGCAGCACCGGCTGGCGGAAGCCGATCCAGCGCGCCGAGTGAGTCTCCTGGCTCATGAGGTCGTGGCGCTCGGACGCCAGCCCCATGGGCAGCACGTAGTCCGCGAACCACGCGGTCTCGCTCCAGGTGGGCGTCAGGCACGCGTGGCGCTCCACCTTGGCCTCGTCGCTCAGCATCTCGATCCAGCTCATGCCGTCCGGGTTGGTCCACACCGGGTTGTAGACCCGGGTGAAGTACACCGCCAGCTTGCCCCGGCCCTCCTTCACCAGGTGGGGCAGGAGAAAGCTCATCTCGAAGAAGGCCAGCGGGTATTCGGGCGGGTACATGAGCGTGTTCCACACCTTGGCCGGCGGCGGCATCATCGGCGGCGCCGGGATGAACTTGTTCCAGGCATTGGGGGTCGTGCCCCCGGGAGTGCCCACGGCGCCCGCCAGCACCACCAGGAACTCCAGCGCCCGCGCCACTTCCCAGCCGCCCAGGTTGCCGGCGGCGGCGTTGCGCCACACGTGGGTGGCCAGGGCCGAGCCGGCGCGGGCTACCTCGTGGGCGACTTCCACAATCATCGCCGCGTCCACCCCGGACTCGGCCGCCGCGAACTCCGGCGTGTACTGTCCGTAAAGGGTCTTCAGCTCCTCCTCGAACCGTTCGAAGGTCTGCGGGGCGTCCGGATGCTCCTGGCGCAGGAACTGCTCCCAGTTGACCCACTTCCTCACGAACTCCCGGTCGTAGAGGCCTTCCTGCAGCAGCACGTTGCAGATCGCCAGCAGCACCGCGGCTTCGGTGCCGGGCCAGGTGGGGAGCCAGTAGTCGGCCTTGGACGCGGTATTGGACAGCCGCGTGTCGATGACGGCGACCTTGGCGCCGCGCTCCTTGGCCTCGATGATGCGCTGGGCGTGAGGGTTGAAGTAGTGGCCGGTCTCCAGGTGCGAGCTCAGCAGCAGCATGAAGCGCGCGTTGGCGTGGTCGGGCGAGGGGCGGTCGATGCCGCACCAGAAGGCGTAGCCCGTGCGCGCGCCGGCGGAGCAGACGTTGGTGTGGCTGTTGTGGGCGTCGATGCCCCAGGCGTGCATGATGCGCTGGTGGTAGAGCAGCTCATGCCCGGGCCGCCCCACGTGGTACATGATCTCGTTGCGCCGGTCCTCCTCCAGGGCCTTGCGAATGCGCCCGGCCATGTCGTCCAGCACCTCGTCCCAGGTGACCCGCTCCCACTGGCCGCCGCCCCGATGTCCCACCCGCTTCATGGGATAGAGGATGCGCTCGGGGTCGTTTACCTGGTTGATGGTGGCCGGCCCCTTGGCGCAGTTCCGCCCCCGGCTGCCGGGGTGTTCCGGATTGCCCTCGAACTTGCGGATCTTGAGGGTCTCCTTGTCCACGTAGGCCAGCAGCCCGCACGCGGCCTCGCAGTTGAAGCAGATGGTGGGGACCAGGTCGTAGCGCCGCTCCACCCGCCTGGGCCACGCCGCCGCGTCGTACTCGGTCCAGTCCAGCCAGCGCTCGCGCGGCGGGAAGTTGCGCAGGCCGCCCTGGGGCGGCTCCAGGTTGGCGGCGTCGGGGCTCAGGGGTTGCGGTTCGTTTTTCATGGAGGTGGATTTCCTAACGGTCTTCGAGGTTCGATGTTCGCCGAAGCCAACGCTTCAACGCGTCGCGCGGTTTTCCTAGCTGAGGGGTACGGATTGGCCGGCCTCGACCCACAGGCTCTCGAACGCCCAGAGTCCGGCGAGGGCCAGCAGCGCGGCCAGAGGGTTCAGGAACCAGGAGGCCTCCGCCTGCGCCCCGGCCCATACGAGGAAGATCACCGGTAGGACGATGCCCACGGCCATGAACAGGCCCCAGAACTTCTCCTTGAGCGCACCGCGGGTGAGCAGTTCGGTGGCGCGCCGCACGTCCTCGCTGATGGGTGTCAGCGCGACCTCTCCAAGCACCAGACCGCCGGTGATGATCAGCGAGACCATGAGCACGGTGGTCAGGGCCGCCATCGCACCGCCGTCGAGTCCGCCGGCGAGGCCCACCAGGATCAGCACGGCGGCGCCGGCGGTGACCGCCTGGACGATGAGGTGCCAGAAGAACAGCGGGCTCTGCCACAGGTCCCGCCCCTTGGCCTGCGCGAACAGGAACGCGGTGTACCCGGCGGCACCGATGCCGAAAACGACGCAGGCCGCCACCACCCATCCGGGCACGGCCGCGCCGCCGATCCCGTACGCGAGCCACACGAGGCTGACCAGCGAGTAGGCCATCAGGATGTAGCCGCCCAGCACCAGCCATGAGCGCGGGTTGGGCTTGGTGAGCAGGTAGTAGAAGCGGTCGGGCCGCTTGAGGTCGAATACGAGAAGGCCTGTGGTGAGGCCGGTGAACACCAGCGCCAGCACCGGGCCCGTGATGTTCAGCAGCGGCCCGTCCTGGAGCCGTCCCAGGACCATCAGCAGCGCCGCCACCAGCAGCACGCCGGCGCCGATGGACTTGGTCCAGAGATAGGCGGCGATCTTCGACCCCCAGGGCCGCGGGTGCGGCACGTCGTAGACTTCGCGCGCGCCGCCGGGGACCGGGCTGCCGTGTCTCGAGGCCGAGAGGGCGTAGAGGTCTTCCCCCGGGTACTTGTCGGCCCAGAAGTGGGTGTCGGCGGTCTCGGTCATGGTGGGCTGGAGCGCGTCCTCCTCCACGCCGACGTAGAAGAGCTTGGGGTGGGTGCCCTTGTGCGGCTTGCGCAGCGACACCTTGCGCGTGGCCACGGTGCGGGAGATTCGGCTTTCCGGGTCGTCCAGATCGCCCGACAGGATGGCCTGGGTGGGGCACACCACCTCGCACGCGGGCTGCAGCCCCAGCTCGACGCGGTGCGCGCAGAAGTTGCACTTGGCCGCGGTGTTGTGGTCGGGGTCGATGTACAGGGCGTCGTAGGGGCAGGCCTGCATGCACGACTTGCAGCCGATGCAGCGGTCGTTGTCGAAGTCGACGATGCCGTTGGGGCTGCGGTAGAGCGCCACCGTGGGACAGATCTCGATGCACGGCGCGTCGTCGCAGTGGTTGCACCGGAGCACCGCGAAGTGGCGGCTCGTGGCCGGGAAGGCCCCCTTCTCGATGTACTTCACCCAAGTGCGGTTCACCCCCACGGGCACGTCGTGCTCGTCCTTGCACGCCACGGTGCAGGCGTGGCAGCCGATGCAGCGGTCCTGGTCGATGACGAATCCGTAACGCATGAAGTCCCTCCAAAGCGGGTATATATCCGCCGGAACTCGGGACAGTCAAACCGCCATGCGGCTTGCTTGACCGGGGCCAACCCGCTAGAACCCTCTGCCATGCCCAAGCTCCGCAGCCTCAGAGACGCCATCGCCCAGGAGGTCGAGGACGGCATGTCCGTGTTCATGGGGGCGGCTCTGGAGTCGCTGATTCCCTTTGCCGCCGGTTACGAGATCATCCGTCAGCGCAAGCGCGGACTGACGCTGATGACCACCATCTCGGACATGCAGTTCGACCAGCTCATCGGCGCGGGGTGCGCGGACAAGGTGTGCGGTGCCTGGGTGGGCAACGTGGCGGCGGGCCTCGGGCACAACTACCGGCGCGCGGTGGAACGCGGCGAGCCGGGGCCGCTGGCGGTGGAGAACCATTCCAACTTCTCCATGGCCCTGGGCCTCAAGGCGGCGGCCATGGGCGTGCCGTATCTGCCCACAAGAACACTCATGGGCAGCGACTTCGGGGAGGAGGCTTCGTTCGCCGGCGTGCGGTGTCCGTTCACCGGAGAGCGCTTGCTGGCGGTGCGGGCGGTGAAGCCCGACGTTGCGATTCTGCACGTGCAGCGGACCGACGAGGAGGGCAACGCCCACGTGTGGGGCAACCTGGGGGTCACCCAGGACGCGGCCATGGCGGCGGGCAAGGTGGTGCTTACCTGCGAGGAGATCGTGCCGCACGAGGTGATATTAAGCGACCCCAACCGCACGTTGATCCCGGGTTTCCTGGTGGCGGCGGTGGCCTGTGTTCCTTTCGGCTCCCACCCGTCGCCGACCCAGGGGTACAGCCGCCGCGACGACGACTTCTACTTCGACTATCATGCCAAGTCACGGGACCGTGCCGGATTCGAAGAGTGGCTGAACCACTGGGTGCTGGGGGTGGAAGGCCAAGACGGTTATATCGAGCGGCTCGGCACCGAACGGGTCGCGCGCCTCAAACCCGATAGCGACTCCATGGCGGCGCCGGTGAGCTATGGGTACTAGTGCCGCGTTCCAGGAAAGCTCCGATCGCCTGGGAATGGCGTCCTTCGACTTCGCTCCGCTACGCTCAGGACGAACGGAAAGAACTTCCACGCACCGTTCGTCCTGAGCGTAGCGGAGCGTCAGAGGAGCGAAGTCGAAGGGCCATTGAATCGCGGCGCTGGGAATGCTACCGGGTCTGGATCGGCGGCGGCGGAGGCATCGCGACCCTTCCGTGACGGCCCCGGATTAAGCTTGCCCCGGGTTTGACTTGGGGTCCGGGGTGACGACCCATGGACTACACGCGGCGAGAGCTCATGGTCATTGCAGCGGCGCGCGAGATTCGCGACGGCGAACGTGTCTTCGTGGGCATGCGCCTGCCGTTGCTGGGGTTCGCGGTGGCCAAGGAGTTGCACGCGCCCGCCGCCATCGGCATCTTCGAGAGCGGCGTGGTGCGGGACTGGCCGGCGTTGAAGCCCATCTTCACCATGAGCGATCCGCCCAACGTGGCCGGAGCGCTCTTCTGCTGCGGCCTCATCGAGGTCATGAGCCTGCTCCAGAGCGGGCGCGTGGAGATGGGGTTCATCGGTGGCGCCGAGGTCGATCGCCACGGCAACCTCAACACCCATTGGGTGGGAGACGACGGACGGCGGCTGCGGCTTCCGGGTAGCGGAGGGGCCGCGGACATCGCCACCCTGGCGGGACGGTGCGTCATCATCATGAACCACGAGCGGCGCCGTTTCGTGCCCCGGGTGCAATACATCACCTCCCCGGGTTACGGCGACGGCGCCGGCTGGCGCGAGCGGCGCGGCCTTTCGGGCGGTGGCCCGAGCCGCACCATCACCAGCCTCGGCATCTTCTCCTTCGACCCGGCGACGCGGGAGATGCAGATCGAGACGTATCATCCCGGTGTCACCGTGCAGGAGATCCGGGACGAGACCGATTGGCCGCTGAAAGCGGTACCGGACGTCAGGGAGACTCCGGAACCGTCCCGGGAGGAGATCCTGGCCGTGAGAAAGTACGACCCCGACGGCGTCTGGACATCCTGACGCACGCTACGGACTCCTGATCGAAACACCATGATCTTCGCCGTCCTCTCCGGTTTCGTCCTGGCCCTGCTGGCGCCGACCCTGTATCGGCTGAGCCCGCGCTGGTCGGGTGCCGTCTTCTCGATCTTCCCGGCGGTCCTGGCGCTCTATTTCCTGAGCCACATGGAAGCCGTGGTGGGCGGCGAAGCGGTCCGCGTCGCCTATCCCTGGATGCCGGCCATGGGGCTGGAGCTGTCGTTCAACCTGGACGGCCTCGGGCTCCTCTTCGCCCTGGCCATCACGGTGGTGGGGACGCTGATCATCGCCTACGCCGGCAGCTACCTTCACGGCCACCCGTCGCTGGCGCGCTTCTACCTGTTCATCCTAATGTTCATGGCGTCCATGCTGGGCGTCGTGCTGTCCGACAACCTCATCGCGCTGTTCATCTTCTGGGAGCTGACCAGCGTCACCTCCTACTTCCTCATCGGTTTCGAGCACGACAAGGACACCGCGCGGGCGGCGGCCCTGCAGGCGCTGATCGTCACCGGCAGCGGCGGCCTGGCGCTCATGGCCGGCGTGCTGCTCATGGGGCAGATCGGCGGCAGCTTCGAGATTTCTACCTTGGCCGCGGACAACGCCGCGCTGCAGGGACACCGGCTCTACCCGCTGGTGCTGGCGCTGGTGTTCGCCGGCGCGTTCACCAAGTCGGCGCAGGTGCCGTTCCACTTCTGGCTGCCGTCGGCCATGGAGGCGCCCACGCCGGTGAGCGCCTACCTGCACTCCGCCACCATGGTGAAGGCGGGAGTCTACCTGCTGGCGCGCCTGAGCCCGGTGCTGGGCGGCAGCGACATCTGGCTCTACGTGGTGACGGGCTTCGGCGCGGCCACCATGCTGGCGAGCGCGTACCAGGCGCTCTACCAGACCGACCTCAAGAAGATCCTCGCCTACTCCACGGTGAGCGTGCTGGGCACCCTCACCATGCTCATCGGCCTGGGCGACAAGCTGGCCATCAAGGCGGCCATGGTGTTCCTCATGGCCCACGTGCTCTACAAGGCCGCGCTCTTCCTGGTGGCCGGTTCCATCGACCACGAGACCGGCACGCGCGACATCCGGCAACTCGGCGGGCTGCGCAAGACCATGCCCATCATCTGCGCCGGCGCGGCGGTGGGCGCCCTGTCCATGGCCGGGCTGCCGCCGTTCTTCGGCTTCGTCGGCAAGGAGACGCTCTACGAGGCGGTCACCCACGGCAACCTGCCGGTGACCGTGGTCGCCGTGCTCACCAGCATGCTGCTGTTCGCGGTGGCGTGGCTGGCGGGAATCCGGCCGTTCTCGGGCGCGGAGACCCACACGCCGAAGCATCCCCACGACCCGCCCTGGACCATGTGGCTGGGGCCGGTTTTCCTGGGCTGCCTCAGCGTCCTGTTCGGCCTGGTGCCGGTCCTCCCCGAGGCGCTCCTGTCCGCGGCGGCGGGGTCGGTGCTCGGCAAGCCCGTGAGCTTCCATCTCGCCCTGTGGCACGGCTTCAACGCGGTGCTGGTGCTGAGCCTCGCGACCTTCGGCCTGGGCGTGCTGGTCTACTGGCAACTCGAGAACCTCAAGCGGGTGACCGAGTTCGCGTTGCCCGCGGTGCGTCGCGGACCGTCCCACTGGTACGCGTTGTGGCTGCGCTTCCTGAACTGGTCGGCGGTGGGCCAGACCCGGGTACTGCAGAACGGCTACCTGCGGCTGTATCTCGCCACCATCATGACCGTGACCGCGGTGCTCGCCTGGTACACCTTCCTGACGTACGGAGACGTCGCGGTGGTGGCCATGGACTGGGGCGACATCGGCGTGCACGAGTGGGTGGTGGGGCTGGTGGCGCTGGTGGGCGCCATCGCCACGGTGCGGGCGCAGACGTTCCTGCGCGCGGTCATGGCCCTGGGCGTGGTGGGCTACAGCGTGGCGCTGATCTTCGTGCTCTACGGCGCCCCCGACCTGGCCATGACGCAGTTCCTGATCGAGACCCTGTCGCTGATCCTGTTCGTGTTCGTGTTCTACTACATGCCCCCGTTCAAGCGGTTCTCCAGGCGCGTGGTGATGGTGCGGCATGCGGTGATCGGCACCGCGGTGGGCGCGTTCTTCACGCTGCTGGTGCTGGTGGCCACGTCGGTGCAGTGGCATCCCACCATCTCCACCTACTTCTCGGACAACTCGTACCTGATGGGGCAGGGGCGCAACATCGTCAACGTGATCCTGGTGGACTTCCGGGGCTTCGACACGCTGGGTGAGATCACCGTGCTGGCGGTGGCCGGCATCGGCGTGTACTCGCTCATCCGGTTGCGGCTCGGCAAGGGGAGGGGGTCGTGAACTCGCTGATTCTCAGGACGGCCAGCCGGTTCCTGCTGATCCTGCTGTTCCAGTTCTCCATCTTCCTGCTGCTGCGGGGACACAACGACCCCGGCGGCGGCTTCGTCGGCGGGCTGGTGCTGGCTGCGGCGCTGACGCTTTACGCCATCGCCTACGACGTGCGCTCCATGCGCCGCTTCCTGCCGTGCCGGGCGCAGACCATCATCGCCTGGGGGCTCTTGGCCGCGGCCCTGAGCGGCGTCTTCTCGATGTTCAAGGGGCAGCCGTTCATGACCGGCCAGTGGACGCACGTCTACATCTTCGGCCTGGACCTCCACCTGGGCACGCCGCTGCTGTTCGACATCGGCGTCTACCTGACGGTGGTGGGCGTGGTGCTCATCGTCATCATCAGCCTGGCGGAGGAAGTGGAGGAGGACGACTGATGGAAGCGCTCCTCGCCATCGTCATCGGCGTGCTCTATGCCTCGGGCGTCTACATGCTCATGCGCCGGAGCATCGTGAAGCTGATCATCGGGCTGGCGCTCCTGGCCCACGGCGCGAGCCTGCTGGTGTTCACCGCCGCGGGGCTGACGCGCGCGGTGCCGCCGGTGATCCCCTACGGAGAAAAGGCCGTCACCGGAGTGGCGGACCCGCTGCCCCAGGCGCTGATCCTCACGGCCATCGTCATCAGCTTCGGCGTGCAGGCGTTCGCCATGGTGCTGGCCTACCGCGCGTACCAGACCGTGGGCACGGACGACCTCGACGACATGAAGGCAACGGACACGTGAACTCGCTCATCGTCCTGCCCATATTGCTCCCGCTGCTGGTGGGGGCGGCCTGCGTCGTGGCGTGGCGCTACGTGGCCGCGCAGCGCATCCTCACCCTGGCGGGCAGCATCGTCTACCTCGCGGTCTCCGTCGTCCTGCTCGAACGCGTGGCCAGCGAGGGCATCCAGGCGGTGCAGAAGGGCGACTGGATGGCGCCCTTCGGCATCACGCTGGTGGCCGACATGTTCAGCGCCGCCATGGTGGCCACCACCGGCGTGGTGACGCTCGTGATCGTGGTCTACTCGCTGGGCAGCATGGACCGCCCCCGGGAGGCTTGGGGTTACTACCCGCTGTTCAACATCCTCATCATGGGCGTGTCCGGCGCCTTCCTCACCGGCGACATCTTCAACCTGTTCGTGTGGTTCGAGGTGCTGCTGATCTCGTCCTTCGTGCTGCTGGCGCTGGGAGGCGAGCGCGCCCAGCTCGAGGGCGCCATCAAGTACGTCACCTTGAACCTGGTGGCGTCGGCGTTCTTCCTGGCGGCGGTGGGAATCCTCTACGCCATGGCGGGGTCCCTCAACATGGCGGACCTGTCGGTGCGGCTCGGGGACGTGGCGCAGCCGGGGCTGGTGACCACCCTGGCGATCCTGTTCCTGGTGGCCTTCGGCATAAAGGGGGCCATCTTCCCGTTGTTCTTCTGGCTGCCGGCCTCCTACCACACGCCGCCGGTGGCGATCTCCGGCATCTTCGGCGGGCTGCTGACCAAGGTGGGCGTCTACGCGCTGATCCGCGTCTTCACGCTGCTGTTCCTGAACAACGTCGACTACACCCACACGATCATCCTCTGGGTCGGCGCCATCACCATGGTGACGGGCGTGCTCGGAGCCGTGGCCCAGTACGAGTTCCGCCGCCTGCTGTCCTTCCACATCGTGAGCCAGATCGGCTACATGGTCATGGGGCTCGGGTTCTTCACCCCGCTGGCGCTGAGCGGCACGGTGTTCTTCATCGTCCACAACATCTTCGTCAAGACCAACCTGTTCCTGGTGAGCGGGGTCTCGCACCGCATTCACGGCACCTACGACCTCAAGAAGCTGGGCGGCCTCTACCGCGCCCACCCGTGGGTGGGCATGCTGTTCCTGCTGTCGGCGTTGTCGCTGGCCGGGGTGCCGCCCCTGTCCGGGTTCTTCGGCAAGCTGGTGCTGGTCAAGGCCGGTCTCGGCATCGAGCAGTTCGTGGTGGTGGCCGCGGCCCTGGGGGTTAGCCTGCTGACGCTCTTCTCCATGACCAAGATCTGGGCCGAGGCGTTCTGGAAGCCCTTGCCGGAGGGCACCGAGACGCATGCGCCGGGCGCGGGCATGGGGCTCATGCTGGGCGGCATCGTGACCCTGGCCGTGCTCGCGGTGGTCATGGGCGTGGCCGCGGGACCGTTCTTCACGCTGGCGCAACAGGCGGGCGAGCAGTTGACGAACCCGGCGCCGTACATCGAGGCGGTGCTGCGGGTGAGGGGAGGGTCATGACCGTCCTCTTGTGGAACATCATGCTGGCGCTGAGCTGGGCGGCGTTGACCGAGGAGGTGTCGGCGCTGAACCTCGCCGTCGGTTTCGTCATAGGCTTCGCGATCCTGTACGCGGTGCGCCGGCTGCTGCGGCCGTCGCGGTACTTCGAGAAGCTGTGGCAGGGAGTCCGGCTCGGCTCGCTGTTCGCCTGGGAGCTGCTGCTGGCGAACCTGCGCATCGCCTACGAGGTGGTGACGCCGTCGCACAGCATGAAGCCCGGCGTGGTGGCGATCCCGCTGGACGCGGAGACCGACGCCGAGATCACGTTGCTGGCGAACCTCATAACCCTGACTCCGGGCACCCTGAGCCTGGACGTGTCGGACGACCGGCGCGTGCTCTACATTCACGCCATGTACGTGGACGATGCCGAGGAGCTGCGCCGGTCCATCAAGGACGGTTTCGAGAAACGCGTCCTGGAGTTGCTGCGATGACGACCCTGGCCTTCGTTCTGCTCGGGGTGCTGAGTCTGGGCATCGTGCTGGCGTTCGTCCGACTCCTGCGCGGTCCCAACATCCCGGACCGGCTGGTGGCGCTGGACCTGCTGACCACCGTGGGCGTGGGCATCGCCGCCCTCTACTCCATCGCCTTCGACGAGCCGGTCTACCTGGACGTGGCCATCGTGCTGGCGCTGGTGGCGTTCCTGGGGACGGTGACGTTCTCTCGCTACATCGAGAAATGGGCACACCATGGCGACTGACATCATCTGCGCCGCGTTCATGATCATCGGCACCGCCTTCATGTTCCTGGGGTGCGTGGGCATCCTGCGCATGCCGGACCTGCTCACCCGCATGCAGACCGCCACCAAGCCTCCTACCCTGGGCGTGTTCTGCCTGATGGTTTCCGCGGCGATCTACTTTCCGGAAATCGGCGTCACCATCCGGGTCCTGGCCATCACGCTCTTCGTCTTCCTCACCGCCCCCGTGGCCGCGCACATGATCGGGCGGGCCGGCTACCAGGTGGGCGTCAAGTTCTGGAAGGGGACGGTGATGGACGAGCTGAAGGACAAGTACCGCGGCACGTCCATCGACTCGTGACGGCGGGACCCGCTTGTCCGATCAGACGTTGGTGAGCGGACCGTACTCCATGACGATGTACAGGGTGTAGACGACGAGGCAGAGCGCGCCCGCCAACCGTCCGAGCCGCCCGCGAAACGCCAGCCACGAGATCAGCACGACCGTCGCGCCCAACATCGTCCAGATGGCGAGGTGGAGCAGGTGCGGCGGAACGTCCAGCGGATGGACGGTGGCGACCAGGCCGCCGATGGCCAGGAGGTTGAAGATGTTGGCGCCGAGCACGTTGCCCACCGCCACCTCCGAATGCCCGCGATAGGCGGAGACCACCGCCGTGGCAAGCTCCGGCAGCGACGTGCCGACGGCGACCACCGTCACGCCGATGACCGCCTCCGACACTCCCAGCAGGCGCGCGAGCCCGATGGCGCCTTCCACCAGCAGGTGCGATCCCGCGACCAGGCAGCCGAGCCCGACGGCAAGCGTGCCCACAGTCATCCAGACCGGACGGTCGGCGGCATCCTCGTCCGTCCCCGCCTCGGGAGGGTTGCGGCGGGCGCGGCGGACGGAAATCACCGTGAACGCGACGAGGCAGGCCAGCAGCAGCACGCCGTCGATCCGGCTCAGACTGCCCGCCATCCCGAGTATGATGAAGAGCGCCGCCACCCCGGTGGCGACGGCCCCTTCGAAGCGCACCTCGCGCGGGTTCACCACCATCGGGCAGACGCAGGCGGCGGCCCCGAGGATCAGCAGCAGGTTGCAGATATTGCTGCCGACGATGTTCCCGATGGAGATGCCGGGGGCGCCGCGAAGGGCTGCATCCAGGCTCACCAGCAGCTCCGGCATGGTGGTGCAATAGGCCACCACGGTGAGCCCGATGATCAGGGGCGAGACGCCGAAGCGCCGCGCAAGCTGGACCGCGCCCCGCAACACGAACTCCGCCCCGCCCATGAGCAGGACGAAGCCACCGGCCAGTTCGAGATAAATCATGAGGGTCTTCGGGCCTGTCTCGCAGGATCGGGCGGTTCGAGGTTGAGTTCGCGGGACCGGGACGGCCCGAGGTTGATCTTCAATAGTCCGATAACCGGCGTGAGTCAAATCCGCGAATCCACCAGGAGAGGCAAGGGGGCGCTGGAAGATGCACCGTGCCATCTGGTAGTGTCAGTAACGGACAAGGAGACGGAAGGACATGGGAATCGGCATCGGCATCGGCTTCACCGGCTGGCCCTTCGGAGAGCCCAACCCCGAGGCATTCTGGAGCGCCGTGGACCTGGCGGAAAACCTGGCCATCGACTCGCTGTGGCTGAGTGATCGCGTGGTGTCGGAAACCCTGAGCCTCGAGCCCGTGGTGGCGCTCTCGTGGGTGGCCGCGCGTACCCGCAAGATGAAGTTCGGCACCAGCGTCATGGCCCTCCCGCTCAGGAACCCCACCGTGCTGGCCAAGGAGCTCGCCACCCTGGACTTCCTGTCGGGCGGACGGCTGCTGCTGGCCGTGGGTCTCGGCCGCGACGACGACACCGAGCTTCAGGCCTGCGGCATCCACCGCGCCGAGCGCGCCGGCCGCACCGAGGAAATGGTGCATCTTCTGCGCGCCCTGTGGTCCGGCAACAACGTCAGTTTCGAGGGGAAGTACTACCACCTCGAGGACGTCTCCATTCAGCCCAAGCCCGCCCAGGCCGATCCGCCCATCTGGGTCGGCGGACGAAGCGGCCCCGCCTTCCGCCGCACCGCCCGCCTGGCCGACGGCTGGCTGGCCTCCCAGATGCTGCCCGCGGAAGTGGAGACCGCCATCGCGCGCATCCGGAAACACGCCGACGACTACGGCCGCCGCATCGACCACGACCATTTCGGCGTGCTCTTCAACTACTGCTTCGCCAAGGATTCAGAGGAAGCCGCCCGCATCGCCCGCCCCCACGCCCTGCGCAACCGCACCGACGTGGAGTTCACCGAAACCTCCGCCCTGGGCACGGCTCAGGACATCACCGCCGCCATCCAGCGCTTCATCGACGCCGGCGCCTCCAAGTTCGTCGCCCGCCCCGCCTGCCCCCCCGAAGCCATCCACGACCAACTCCGCCGCCTCGGCACGGAGATCATCCCGCGGTTCGCCTGACGACTGTCATTCCTCCAAAAACGCGGCCTACCGCACTTCCGCGATCTTGTTGAACCCGTCGTAGGCGGCGACCTTGTAGGCTTCGGCGAAGGTGGGGTAGTTGAAGACGTTGTCGCGGAAGTACTCGATGGTGCCGCCGAGGGCGATGACGGCGTGGCCGATGTGGATGATCTCGGTGGCTTCCTCGCCGATGGCGTGGACGCTGAGGAGCTTCAAGGTGTCGGGGTCGAAGATCAGCTTCAGCATGCCGGCGCGGTCGCCCACCATCTGGGCCTTGGAGACGTCCTCGTAGAGGGCCTTGCCCACCTCGTAGGGCACGCGCTCGGCGGTAAGCTCCTGCTCGGTGCGGCCCACCATGGAAATCTCCGGGATGGAGTAGATGCCGTAGGGGAAGAAGGGCGCGGGCTTGAGCGACGGCCCGTCGAACATGTGGGTGCTGGCGAGACGCCCTTGCTCCATGGAGGTGGAGGCCAGCGCGGGGAAGCCGATGCAGTCGCCCACCGCGTAGATGTGCGGCCGCACGGTCTGGAAGTTCTCGTTCACGGTAACACGCCCGCGCGCGTCGGTGTCGATGCCGATGCGGTCGAGCCCAAGCTGGTCGGCGTTGGACTGCCGGCCCACGGTGTACAGGAGGGCGTCGCCGGTGACGCGCTTGCCGCTCTCCAGCTCGGCGCGCACCAGGCCGTTGTCCTGAATGCGCACGCCGGTCACGTGTTCCCCCAGGCGGAAGATGGCGTCGCGCCGGCGCATGTGGTAGCGCAGCGCCTCGATGATCTCCCGGTCCACGAAGTCCAGCATGGTGTCGCGGCTTTCGATGAGCGTCACGCGCACGCCCAGGGCGGAGAGCATGGAGGCGTATTCCAGGCCGATGACTCCGGCGCCCACCACGATCACACGCCGGGGGATATCGCCGTGGCCCGAGCTGCCGAGATCTTCCGCCAACATGACCTTCCGGCCGTCATAGGGGATTTCCGGGTCCCGCGCCGAGCGCGTGCCGCAGGCGATGAGGATGTGGTCGCCCCGCACCTGATGTCCGTCCTCCACCTGCAAGGTATGGGGGTCGACGAAGCGCGCCCAGCCGTTCACCAGGGTCACGTCGTTGCGCTGGAGCTGATCGGTTATCTGGGCTTGTTCCCGCTCGACTACGGTGCGCACACGGAACATGAGGTCGTCCACCGTGACGTGCGACTTGGGCGAGTAGGCTTGCCCGTAGAACGACTTCTGCTGGAAGCCCGTGAGGTAGAGCACCGCCAGCCGCAAGGTCTTGCTGGGGATGGTGCCGGCATGCAGGCACACGCCGCCGAGCATGTCGTAGCGGTCGATGACCGCCACGCGCTTGCCCATCTTGGCGGCCGCGATGGCGCCCTTCTGCCCGGCCGGGCCGCTGCCGATGACCACCAGGTCGTAGGATGTTGGCTCCATGGTTCCGTCGTCCTGTCGCGTGCGGAAACGGTTCCGGTGCTCACAGCTTCTCGTCGTCGGGTACGGTGTCGGTCACGAGGTCGCGGATCAGCGGCCGCTTGGGCAAGGGTTCCACCCGGGCTCCCTCGGGTGCGAGGCGCGCGGTGCACAGGTAGGCGACCTGTCCGTCCACCAATGCCATGCAGGTCTTGCACGCGTTGGCGTTGACGCAACCGTAACGGAACGCCAGGCTCGAGTCCACGTGGGCGCGCACCCACACGAGCGCGTCGAGGACGGACATGCCTTCCTCGTAGGGTACACGGTACATGTCGTACCGTTCGGGGTCTCCGCCGCCGCCGCGCCGCACGCGCAACTCGGTCGTCGTGTGGCTGGTCCGCGCTGTCGTGCCGCTCATTTTGATTTCGCCCTCGCCACCCCTGGATTCCCGCTTCCGCGGGAATGACGGTCCACGGCGTCGGGTGTCTTGCTCCCCATCCTACCAGCGCGCCGCCACTTCTTCGGCCTTCATTTCGATCACTTGGTTCCGCACGAGTCCCGGGTCGCTCTCCGGGAAGTCCAGGCGCTGGTGGGCGCCGCGGCTCTCGGTGCGGCCCAAGGCGGCCCGGGTTACCGCCTCGGCGGTGGCGAGCATGGCGTACAGCTCCAGCCGGTCCTGCAGGTCGAGGTTGTAGCCGCCGCCGGCGTGCACCGTGACGGGAGTCTCCCGGATTTCGCGGATGCCGTCGAGCGCGCGCCGGAGTCGGTCGCCGGTCCGGAAGGGTCCGACGTCCTCCCACATGAGGTCCTGCAGCCGGCGTTGCAGGACATTGGCCGGGACGCCGTCGTCCGAAAACGTCTCCGCGGCACACCGCAGACGCGCCACCGCGTCCTCGGCCGCCGCATCGTTCCAACCCGAGGAGGTGCCGGCCGCGGCGCCGGCCGCGCGCCCCGCGCATTCGCCGAAAACCAGCGCCTCGGTGATGGCGTTGCCGGACAGGCGGTTGGCGCCGTTGGCGCCGCCCACGGCCTCACCGGCGGCATAGAGGCCCGGCACGCGGGTCTCCATGCGCTGGTCCACGCGGATCCCGCCCATGTGGTAGTGCGCCGTCGGCGCCACCTCCACCGGCGTCTTCGTGAGGTCGATGCCGTTCGTCGCCAGCCGGTCGATGACCGGGCCGAAGGCGTCCCGCAGGGCCGCGTCGGGAACGTGCCGGAAGTCCAGGTAGACGCCGCCGTGGGGCGAGCCCCGGCCCGCCTCCACCTCCTTGAGGATGGCGTAGGAGGCCTGGTCGCGCACCGTGGTGTACTTGCCGCTGTCCTGGCCGCCGTAGCGGTGCATGAACTCCTCGAAGTCCCCGTTCAGCAGCCTGCCGCCAAGCTTGTAGCGGAAGGGGTCCCACATGATGGGGTCCATGCCCACGAGCCGGGGCGCCAGGTGGGCGATGGGGAAGAACTGCACGAACTCCATGTCGATGAGGTCGGCACCGGCCCGCAACGCGAGGGCGTAGGCCTCGCCGCCCATGTTGGTGGAAGCGCTGTTGCGCCGGAAGATCTTGGTGAGCCCGCCCGCCGCCAGGACGATCGCCTCGGCCGCAAAGGTGACGATGTCGCCGGAGACCACGTCCAGGCCCACCGCTCCCACCGCGCGGCCGTCGGCTACCACCACGTCCGTGACCGTCACGTTGCTGACCCGGCGCACGCCGCTCATGGTGCTCACCTGGCGCCGCAGCGTCCCCGCCACTCCCGGCCCGGTGTTGAGGAAATCCACGTAGCAGCAGCGCGCGCGGCCGTGGCCGGGCGCCTGGACCTGGCGGATGCGCCCGCCCGCGGCGCGCGCCCAGTGGGCGCCCCAGCGGTCCATCTCGAAGATCCGGGCGGGGCCGTTCTCGCACAGGAGGCGCGCGAGCTTCTCGTCGCACAGTTCGCGGCCCGCGGCGAGCGTGTCGTCGAGGTGGTCGGCCCAGTGGTCGCGCTCTTCGTGCCCGATGGCGGCGGCCACGGTCATCTGCGCCATGATGGTGGCGCCGCCGCGTCCCACGAGCGACTTGTCCAGCAGCAGCACGGAGGCATCCTGTCTGGCCGCGGCGATGGCCGCGTACATGCCCGCGCCGCCCGCTCCCACCACCAGGACGTCTGCCGACAAATGAGTCACGCGGACGAGTCTAGTCAAAAGCGGGAAGACCGTCCAGCCGGAACGCACGGGCGTCTCGGGAAGCGTGGCCGTGATGGTTGCAGGTGGGCCTTTCCTTGACGCGATGCGGACTTTCGGTCTAACTAGGGGAGTCGGACAAGCATATTCCACACTTGGCAAAAGGGGGAGAACCATGGCGCATGATCTGGTCGTAAAGAACGGGCTGGTTGTCGACGGTACCGGAAGCCCCGGCTTCGAGGCGGACGTGGCGATCGCTGGAGGAACCATCGCGGACATCGGCAAGAACGTCGGGCCGGGCACGACCGAGATCGACGCCCGCGGCCAGGTGGTGGCGCCGGGATTCATCGACTCCCATACCCACATGGACCTCTTCATCGTGCAGTATCCCCACGGCAATCCCGTGGTCAACTACGGTGTCACCTCCATCGTTATCGGCGACTGCGGCGCCTCCATCGCGCCGGTGCCGCCCGTGGGCGAGCCGCGTGACGTGCTGATCAAGTACCTGCGGCGTGTGCTCGACGACTACGTCAACGACGACGACTGGAAGTGGACGACCTTCCCCGAGTACCTGGACTACCTGGAGGGCCGGGTGGGGGTGAACGTGGCCGCCCTGGTGCCCCACTCCCCGGTGCGGCTGGTGGTCATGGGCGAGGCGGCCTACCAGCGCGAAGCCACGCCCGAGGAGCTGGAGGCCATGAAGCAGATGGTGCGCGAAGGGATGGAGGCCGGCGGCATCGGCTTTTCGTCCAGCCCGCGCGGCGGCCCGGCCATCCACGCCGGCACACCGAGCACCCTGGCTACCCAGGAGGAGATGGCGGCCCTTGCCAACGTCGCCGGCGAGTACGGCGGCTGCTTCCAGTTCAACGGGTTCGGCAACCTGCTGAAGCCCGAGAGCGGCTTCCCCGAACTGGTGGAGAAGATCAACGTGCCGATGATCGGCAACGAGTTCCGCGTGCGGCCGGGCGAGAAGGCAGACGGGGAACGCGCCATCGAGTACATGAAGGAGGCGCGGGAACGGGGCAAGGACATCTACGGCGTGGTGATTCCGTATTCGCATATCCGGCGGTTCGACGTGGACGACTGCTTCATCTTCGACGGCCTGCCCCTGTGGGAAGAGATCAAGCAGGACCGCGGCGAGCTGGCGCGCAAGCTTCAGGATCCCGACGTGCGCCGCAGGCTGGACGAGCAGCGGCGCGAGAACGCTGGCGAGCCCGCCTACATCGAGTGGCTCGGATGGCAAGGCGTGTACTTCGACGTGATGCAGCGCGAGGACCTCAGGTCGCGCGAGGGACAGAACGTCGCGGAGATCGCCGCGGCCAGCGGCAAATCCGAGTCGGACGCCTTCTTCGATACCTGGCTCGAGGACGGGCTGGCGTCGAAGCTCTACTACCAGGGTTTCGCCAACGGCCACATGGGCCTGCTTGCCGACATGATCAAGACCACCGAGGGGCTCATCGGCACCGACGCGGGCGCGCACCTGGACCGTTTCTTCTGGCACGGCGCCCCCACACGGGTGCTCGGCCACTGGCGCCGCGACAAGGGCCTCTTCAACCTGGAGGAGGCGGTGCACAAGGTGACCGGCCATCCCGCGGCCAAGCTGCGAATGAACCGGGGCATCCTCAAGACCGGCCTGCCGGCCGACGTCACCGTGTTCGACCCGGACAAGGTCGACGACCTCGCCAGCAAGCGCATGCCGAAGAAGCTCGACGAGAACGAGATCTTCCGCCATCCGCCGGGTATCGGCGCGGTGGTGGTCAACGGCGAGGTCGTGCTGGAGGACGGCGAGTGCAAGGACGTCTTCCCCGGCCAGGTGCGGCGCCAGCAGCTCTTCGTCCCCGGCCAGTAGCCGAGGCGGAGTCGGGAGGAAGTATGGAAGTGCTCGCGCCGGAAGCGCTGATCGACGACCTCCGTGGTGTCCTGCGGGGCCGGTATCCGGTGCATCCGGTCCGGCGACTGCTCCTGGGTGGAGATCTCACCCGGGAGCAGTTGCAGGGTTGGGCCAAGAACCAGTTTCACGAGTTCCGCAACATCCATCGGTTCTTCGGCATCCGCTACCAGAAGTGCCCCATCCAGGCGCTGCGGCGCATGCTGCTGGAGAACATGGTGGAGGAGGAGGGTGAGGATCTGTTCGGCGGCGAGTACCCCAGCCACGCGGAGTTGTGGACCCGTTTCGGCGAGGGTCTGGGCATTCCGCGCGAAGAGATGCAGGGCTACGAACCCCTGCCGGGAATCAAGGCGGCCCTGGAGATGTACGTGCAACTGGTGCAGCAAAGCCACTGGGCCGTGGCCATCGGCACCGGACTGGTCTTCGAAGGGGAAGGTCCCAAGCGCATGGGCGAAGAGCGCCAGGCACTTGAAACGAACTACCCCTGGATTCCCTCGGAGGCTCTGGCGTTCTTCCGGGCACACGAGTACCATGACGAAGGACACGGAAACTTCATCGTGGAAGTGATCAAGGAACACATCATGGACGCGGGGCTTCAGGAGGAGATGCGCGCGGCCGTGAGAACCCGGGTGGACATCATGTGGCTGCAGAACGAGTCCATCTATCAGGCTTTCGTGCGCCCCCAACTCAGCCCCGAAGCCGCCGGCCGGCTGGAGGCCGCGGCCAACTGACCCGGCGGCCGGAGCCGGCCGCCGGAGACCACGCCGATGAGTTCGCTGTTCGGCAAGACGATTGCATTC
Source organism: Deltaproteobacteria bacterium (assembly GCA_028818775.1). Classification (NCBI taxonomy): domain Bacteria; kingdom Pseudomonadati; phylum Myxococcota; class Myxococcia; species Deltaproteobacteria bacterium. The sequence continues at coordinate 59,509 of JAPPNE010000140.1, forward strand.
CTGGTACTCGTGGCGGCCACGGTGGCGCTGGGGTACACCGCGTGGGAGATTCGCGACCTGAAGGCGTCTCTCGCCCGGACGGCCCAGGGCAACGAATCCAACCTGACCGAGATGATGATCTCGCTCGCCCATGCCGAAGGGCAGCTCGCGCGGGTGCGCGAGACGGTGGAGCTGCTCGGAGCCAGCGGCTTGTCGGAGAACTCGGACGGCACCGCGTTGGAGGGCAAGCTCACGGCGGCCCTGTCATCTGCGCAGCGGGAGGTGTTGCAGCAGGAATTGAAGAAGTGGACGCAACAGCTCAGGGAACAGCGGGACAAGAGTCTGGCCGCGGTACGGGAAAGTCTCGAGCAGGAAGTGGGCCGCAGCGTCGCGCAAGGTAACCAGCAGTTGTCCGCGCTCGTGGAAAGGAACCAGGGGAGCCTGACCGAGCAACTGAAGGACCTGGGAACGAATCTCGCCAAGCCCTCGGGGTCCACCGTGCAGCAGGGCCAGACTTTGGCGAATCTGGAAAAGCGTCTGGCGGCGGTGGCGGATACGGTAAGGGAGCAGGGGCAGGCTCTCGCTCAACGCAACGAACGTGACGACAAGCGCTGGGATGAGCTTTCCCTGGCGTTGGAAGAGAGCATGAAGGCTACCCAGCGGCGTTACGCCGAGGTAGCCGCGCTCCTGAAGGCGCAAAACGACGGCGCAGCGAAGCCCGACAATGCGACGACAGGGTCGGGGCAGGCAGGGCAGGGGACACAGTCGCCGGCGGGCGACCGTGCGCAGCAGGAGCGGTTGGCGGAATTCTGCGCCGAAGTGCCTCAATCCGCCCTGTGCCGGAATCGGTAGCGGCGCCCGGCAAGAAACGACATGCAGTACTACGACATCTCACTCAAGCTGAGCCCCGCCACCGCGCGCTGGGTGACCGGTACGCCGTTCGAGCTGGTGGACCGCAGGCGCATGCAGCGTGGCGACCACAACAACTCGTCGAGCGTGAACATGAGCGTCCACAGCGGCACGCACATGGATGCGCCGTTCCACTTCGTTGCCGAGGGCGCGTCCATCGACGAGCTGCCGTTGGAGCTTTTCATCGGGCCGGCCCTGGTGCACGAGGTGGACGCGCACCGCTACATCACCGCCGAGCATGTCGCGCCACTCCCGCCGGGCGAGCGCATCCTGTTCAAGACGAGCAACTCGGAACTCCTTCGGCGCGCCGCGTATGATCCCGACTTCGTGGCCTTCTCGGTGGAGGCGGCGGACGCCCTGGTGGCCAAGGGTTACGGCCTCGTCGGACTCGACTACCTTTCGGTCGCCCACGCGGACGAGCAGGTGCCGGTGCACCGGGCCTTCCTGGATCACGGGCTCGCCCTGCTGGAGGGCGTCGACCTGACGGACATTCGCCCGGGGATGTACGAGTTGATCTGCTTCCCTGTCTGCATCGCCGGCGCGGACGGAGCTCCCTGCCGCGCCGTTCTCCGCGACCTCGCGTCTTGAAGAACCTGTGGGACTTCCTGCCCTGTCCTGTTTTCATTGGCGTGCCCGGCCGCACCGTCGACGCCTGGCGCGACGAACGCAGGGGCGGTCCGCGCGCCCGCGGGTGAAGCACCCTGAAAGGTACAAATGAGCAAGTTGCAAGCCGCCTTCCTGGATGACTATCAGAACGTCGCCCAGTCGCTCCTGGAAGCGCGGGAAATTCCGGAAGGCCTGGAGGTGACGGTCTTCCACGACCATCTGAGTGACGACGACGCCCTGGCCGAACGGCTGCGGCCGTTCGACGTGGTATGCGTCATGCGCGAGCGCACGCCCTTCAGGCGCACGCTCCTGGAACGCCTGCCCAACCTGCGGCTGCTGGTCACGAGCGGCATGCGCAACGCGTCCATCGACCTGGACTGCGCGCGCGAGAGAGGGGTGACGGTGTGCGGCACGCCCAGCGTGGGCGCGCCCACGGCGGAGCTCACCTGGGGCCTCATCCTGGGACTCCTGCGGCACATCCCGCGAGAAGACCGGGCCACGCGTGCGGGAGGCTGGCAGGAGACCGTGGGCACGGGCCTCCCGGGCAAGACCCTGGGCGTGGCCGGTCTGGGCAAGCTCGGCGCCCGCGTGGCGCGGGTGGGGCTCGCCTTCGACATGGACGTGATCGCGTGGAGCCAGAACCTGACCGAGGAACGTTGCGGAGAGGTGGGCGTGACCCTGGTGAGCAAGGAAGAATTGCTGGCGCGATCCGACATCCTCACCATCCACCTGGTGCTGAGCGACCGCACCCGCGGGCTGTTCCGGAGCGCCGACTTGGCGCGGATGAAGCCCACGGCCCTGATCGTCAACACCTCCCGCGGCCCCATCATCGACGAGGCCGCCCTGGTGGACGCCTTGCGGCGCGGGGCCATCGGCGGCGCGGGCCTGGACGTCTTCGACACCGAGCCTTTGCCGCCGGACCATCCGCTACGGAATTGCGACAACACGATCATCACGCCGCACCTGGGCTACGTGGAGGAGGCGAACTACGGCGCCTACTTCGACGGCTACCTCGCCGCCATCAAGGGCTACATGGACGGCTCTCCGGTGAACGTGGTGAAGAGGTGAGCGGTGGCTGAAAAGAACCAGAACGACAACGTGGCACAGACCGAAAACCTGGCGCTCTACTGCGACTTCGAGAATATCGCCATCGGCGTACGCGACGCACGCTACGCCAGTTTCGACATGCGCAAGGTCCTCGACCGCCTGCTGGTCAAAGGCAAGATCGTCGTCAAGAAGGCCTACTGCGACTGGGAGCGCTACCGCGAGTACAAGCCGGTCATGCACGAGGCCTCCTTCGAGCTGATCGAGATTCCCCACGTGCGCCAGTCGGGCAAGAACTCGGCGGACATCCGCATGGTGGTGGACGCCCTGGACCTCTGCTACACGAAGTCGCACGTGGACACCTTCGTGATCATCAGCGGCGACTCCGACTTCTCCGCGCTGGTGAGCAAGCTGCGCGAGAACAACAAGGTGGTCATCGGCGTCGGCGTGAAGAACTCCACGTCAGACCTGCTCATCGCCAACTGCGACGAGTTCATCTACTACGACGACCTCGTGCGCGAGTCGAAGCGCCGGGGCGGCGCCAAGCGCGGGCGCACCGGGCGCGCGTCACGCAAGACCGCCGCCACGCCGGCGGAGGAAAAGGCGCCGGCAGAGGAGAAGGCGCCACCGGAGGAGAAGGCTCCGGCCGAGGAAACGGAGAAGCAGGAGGCTCAGGAGGCCCTGGACCTGGTGGTGGAAACGGTCGCCCATCTCTTCGACGAGCGCGGCGCCAAGGACACCATCTGGGGCTCCATGGTCAAGCAGACCCTCAAGCGCCGCAAGCCGGGCTTCAACGAGCGCTACCACGGCTTCCGCTCCTTCGGGAAGCTGCTGGAAGAGGCCCAGTCCCTGAACCTTCTGGACCTGGAGGCGGACGAGAAGTCCGGCGACTACGTGGTCAAGGGAGTCGTCCAGGACGACTGACGCATGTGCGGCTGGGAACATGCGGGCCGGGGCTCGTGAAATCCGGGTGTTGAGCGTCCTTTCCGCCGGCACCTTCCTGTTCTTCAACAGCTACGGCAGCATCAACGTCTCGGTCCCCATGATCCAGGCCGAGTTCGGCAGCAGCCTGTCGGCGGTGCAGTGGATCGCCACCATGGGGCTGGTGCTGTCTTCCAGCGTGGCCCTGTGTCTGGGCAGGGCGGGGGACATCCTCGGCCGCAACCGGCTGTACAGGATAGGAGTGACCCTCTACGGCGCGGGCGCGGCGCTGGTCGCCGCCTCGCAGACGTTCGCGCAACTCATGGCGTGCCGGTTGGTCATGACCGTGGGCCTGGCCATGGCCAACCCCATGTCGACGGCCATCACGGCCACCGTCGCCCGGCCGGAACGCACCGGCTGGAGCCTGGGCGTCCTGTTGTCGGCGGCCGGCATCGGACGCGCCACCGGACCGGCCCTGGGCGGCTTCTTCATCCATATGGCGGGCTGGCGCGCGGTGTTCCTGGCCAACGCCGCCATCGGCATGGCGGTCAGCGCCGCCGTCTGGCTCCTGCTTCGAGACAAGGATCAGCGGAGCCGCGAGGCCTTCGACTACCCTGGGGCGGCGGCCCTGATCCTGGGGTTTCCGTCCGTCCTGGTGGGGTTGAGCCTCGGTGCCAACAGCGGCTGGCGCTCGCCCTTCATCGCCGGTTGGTTCCTTCTCGGCGGCGCCGGCATGGCGGCCTTCGTGCTGCGCCAGTTCCGGGCGCGGCGGCCACTGATCCCGTTGCCGGTGATGACGAACGTCCCCCTGGTGTTGGCATTCCTCAGCATGGTGCTGTTCTCGGCGGCCTATTTCCCCATCTTCCTGCTGTCGCCGCTCTACATGCGCAACGTGCTGGACGTGACGCCGCTTGCTCTCGGGCTCATCCTGACGACGTTGCCGGTGGTGGCCGCGGTCTGTTCCCCGGTGAGCGGACGTCTCTCGGATCGCGTGCAGCCCTGGATGCTGGTGGCGGGGGGACTGGTGGCGGGCGCGGCCGGGATCGTCGCCTACGCCGGCTTGCAAGACGGATCGAGTCCGGCCATGGTGTTGCTGGCTCTCGCGCTGGTGGGGGTCGGCGTGGGCATCTTCCTGCCGGCGCACCAGAAGACCGTGTTCGGGCTGGCGCCCCGCGAGCACTACGGGCTCGTCGGCGGGTTGCTGTCGGCGTGCGGCCCGGGGGCGGGAGCCCTGGGCATCGGGCTGGCCGTGGCTCTCCTGGAAGGCGCGGGCACGGTGGGGTTCGTGGCCGCGCAGCGCGCCGCCATGCTGTGGTTGCTGCCGCTGCCCTTCCTCGCGCTCGGCCTCGTCCTCACCGGGCGCGTGCGCGGGTGGGGAAGGAGCGCCGCCGCCGACTGACGCCTCGGACGACGGGGAAGGGTGCGCGTTCGAATGGGAATCTCCTCCAACCTGCTGTACTCGCTGGCTTCCATCTGCATGGCCTCGGGCGCCATCGGGAGCGCCATGCTGGCGCCGTTCTACATGCACTCCAAGGGATTTCCCGTGTCGGTGGTGGGCATGCCGTTGGTGGTCAACGGAGTCGGCGCGCTGTGTTCCGACGTGTTGTCCGGCACGCTGGCATCCTATTTCCGCTCGAGCTTCCTTTTGCTGGGATCGATGCTCGTGGCCGTCGTCACGAGCCTGGTGGGCTACGCCTTCCAGGAGAGCTTGGCGGTGTTCCTGCTGGCCTTCGCCATCATCGGGCTCACGGAGGCCATGTTCAGTCTCGCCATACGGCGCATCGTCTTCGTCCAGTCCACGCCCGAGCAGCAGGGCAAGGCGCAGGGACAGGTGGCCGCCGCGCTGGGCCTGGGCTTCGCCCTGGGACCCACCATGGGCGGGTTCGTGGGCGAGTGGTGGGGCCTCGACAAGCTCTTCCTGGTGGTGGCGGTGCCCCAGAGCCTGGGACTGGTCTTCCTCCTGCTGGCGCGCGGACACCGGACCGAGAAGCCGGTGGAGCGCGGCTCGCTGCCCCTCTGGCGCGTGGGCAAGGGACTCCTGGCCCAGCCGGCTTTTCTCGGCGCCTGCCTCGCCATCTTCCAATCGTTCCTCTGCCTCATCGGCGTCACCCGCATCGCCTTCCCGTTCCTGGCGGTGCGCCGGGGTCTCACCCTCGACATCATCGGCACGATGGTCAGCATCTCGCGCCTGACCGACACCGCCGGAAGGCTCACCGGCGGCTGGCTGTGCGACCGCGTCGGCACCCGCACCGTGATCCTCCTGGGAGTCTTCGTCACCGTCCCCGCATTCGTCCTGCAGGTCTTCGGCCAGAGCTACATCGCGCTGCTCGTGCCGCTGTGCCTGATGACCGCCGGCTTCGGCCTCTCCAACGTCGGCTCCACCACCCTCGCCCTGCAGGTCGCCGACGACTCCAGCAAGGGCGTCGCCCTGGGCCTCATCCGCGGCGGCACCTCCTTCGGCCGCATGATCGGCCCCCTCCTCGCCGGCATCCTCGTGGCCGACCTGGGCTTCCACTGGGGGTTCGTCGCGCTGGGGGTGATCTCGTTCGCCATCGGCGGGGGAGTGGCGGGGCTGTTCCGGCGGCAGCGGGAGGTTGTGTAGCGAATTCGGCCCTTGGGCGAAATTACTTTCATCGGCTTCGCTGTTCCACGTAGCTAAGTGCCGCCCGGGTAAGCAGAGCCGAGCGAGTCTGACCTTCCCGGGCCGCGGCTTCATCGATAATTGCCAGAACACGTGCCGGTACGGTGATGTTTACGCGCTTGGCCGTGCTTGACAGCCTTGACACATCCACGCCGGCGAGTGCCCATATCCCATCCTTGTAGTCTTCCGACTCGCGGTGTGCTTCAAGTGATGCCGCTCGCGGTATCGCTTGCCCGTCCATGAGGAGCCCCTCGATGTGGCAGGCGATGGCCTCGTAAGCGGACTCAATGGCCTCCTCAAGGGTGTCTCCGGCGGAAAAACAGCCGGGCAGGTCCGGAACCGTCACCCCGTAGCCGCTCTTTTCGTCCTTGTGTATGACGATAGGAAATTGCATCAGCGATCCTTCCAGTCCCATTGTGCCTGTCGATAGATGTTGCGCAACGTTCCGGTGGGGATGTCCTTGGTTGGGTGTTTGACGGTTACGTGGCCCGGCTTCTCCGGATGGGCAAACTGTTGGTGGCTCCCTCGTGTGTTGCGGAGTGTCCAGCCGTCTCTTTTGAGTCTCCGAATGATCTCCGTACTGCGCACAGTATGTATTATACACATTAGCAGGTCGGGTCAAAGTGCCGCGACCGTGGTCGGTTCGTTGCAACGCCACTCGTGCGGTGTTATTCATGCGACGGTGACATGCAGCCTTCGCCAGGAGAGCCCGCGGAGTTGGTACGGCGCTCCGTGACGCATCCCAGGTACGGATTAAGGCCCACGGACCATGCGCAACTTCGACCTCCTCGAACCCAAGACCGTCACCGAAGCCTGCCGGATGCTCGATGACGGCGAAGACGTGCGCCCGGTGAGCGGCGGTACCGCGCTCTTGATCCTCATCAAGCAAGGGCTTTTGCGGCCCCAAACCCTGGTCAATCTCAAGAAGCTGGAAGGCGCCAACGCCATCACGCGGGATGCCGCCGGCGCGGTCCGCATCGAGGCCATGGCCACGATCCACGAGGTGGAGACCTCGCCGGTGGTGCGGGAGCACCTGCCGGTGCTGGCGGCGGCCTGCCACCAGGTGGCCAACATCCGCATCCGCCATCTCGCCACCATCGGCGGCAACTTGGCCCACGGGGATCATCAGTCGGATCCGCCGGGAGTGTTGGTGGCCCTCGACGCCGAGGTGGAGTTGAGCGGAACCCACGGCTCGCGCGCCATGAAGCTCGCGGACTTCCTCCTGGGCACCTACGAGACGGCGCTGGAGCCGGGGGAGATGGTGACGGCTGTAACCGTGCCGCCGGTGCGGGGGCGGCTGGTGGGCGACTACCTAAAGTTCACCACGGGCTCGTCGGAGGAGCGGCCGTGCGCGGGCATTACGGCGCTGGTGCGATTGGAGGATGACCGTCCGGTGGAGGCGCGGCTCGCGGTGGGGGCGGTGGCGGCCCGGCCACTGCTTCTGTGCGAGGCGGATCCCACCGAAGGGGCGCTTCAACAGATGGCCGAACGCGCCGCTGAGGAGATCGATGCGATCCCCGACCTGCGCGGATCGGCGGAGTACAAGCGCCACTTGGTGCGCGTGCTCGGGCGCCGCGCCCTGGCCGCGGCGTGGAAGGAGGCGTGCCCGTGAGCGCCGTCGGGAGCGACGTCCCGCGGGTGGACGGCAACGCCAAGGTTTGCGGCTCCGCCCAGTACACGGCCGACATCGAGCTGCCCGGCATGCTCCATGCAAAGGCGCTGCGTAGCCCTCACCCGCACGCGAGGCTCGTCAGCGTCGACGTGAGCAAGGCCGCGGCCTTGCCCGGCGTCATTGCCGTCGTGACCCGCGACGACCTCGAAGGTCTCAACCCCTACTACGGCGCGGTGGTGGAGGACCAGCCGGTGCTGGCCATCGACCGGGTGCGCTGCGTGGGCGACATCGTGGCGGCGGTGGCGGCGGAGGAGCGCGAGATCGCGGAGGAGGCGGTGGAGCTCATCGAAGTAGAGTACGAGCCTCTGCCCGCGGTCTTCGACGTGGTGGAGGCGGCCGAACCTGGTGCGCCCATCCTCCACGAGGAGCGCTTCGAGACCCAGGCGGCCGTCTTCCGCGAGCAGCTCAACTTGAACGCCGGCGGCAACGTGTGCAGCGTGTTCCGGGCCGCCGACGGCGACGTCGACGCCGGCTTCGCCGAGTGCGACGAGATCTTCGAGAACACCTACCGCATGCCTCCCGTGCAGCACGGCCACATCGAGCCGCACGTGGCCACGGCGGTGTGGGAGTCGCCCAACCGGCTCGTGGTGCATACGCCGTGCCAGAACGCCGTGGGGCTCCAGGAGCAGTTGGCGCGCATCTTCGACCTGCCCGAGAGCGGCGTCCGGGTCGTCGTCCCGTTCGTGGGCGGCGGCTACGGCGGCAAGACCCACGCCCGCCTGGAGCCGGTGACGGCGCTGCTGGCGCGCAAGGCCGGGCGGCCGGTGCAGTGGGTGCTGACGCGCGAGGAGGTGTTCCTCACCGGGCGGCGCTACGGCGGGTTCGTGCGCATGAAGACCGGCTTCAAGCGCGACGGCACCTTGGTGGCGCGGGAGGTGGAGGTCTTCTACGATCTCGGCGCCTATGCCCTGTCCGGGCCGGCCAACGCCAAGACCGGTTCCTACGTGGCCAGCGGGCCGTACCGCGTGCCCAACCGCAGGTTGACCACCTACGCGGTCTACACCAACCTGCCGCCGGCGGGCCCCTACCGCGGCGTGGGCGTGCCCCATGTGGCTTGGGCCTACGAGTCCGAGATGGACCGCATCGCCCGGCACCTGGGCATGGACCCGCTGGAGCTGCGGCTCAAGAACCTGCTTCAGGAAGGCGACGTCTTCGTCACCGGCGAGTCGCTGGTGTCGGTGGGCATTTCCGACTGTCTGCGGCAGGCGGCGGCGGGCGTCGGCTGGCGCGGCCGTGAGGAGCAGGCGGACAGCGCCGGCCAGGGCGCGCTGCGGCGCGGCAAGGGGCTCGCGGTGATCATGAAGAGCACCACCACGCCCACGGCGTCGGCCGCCGGCGTGCGCTTGAACAGCGACGGCTCGGTGATGCTCCTCACCAGCAGCACCGAGATCGGCCAGGGGGTGCGCACCTGCCTGGCGCAGATCGTGGCAGACCGGCTCGGCCTGCCGGTGGACCGGGTCACGGTGTCCGCGCCGGACACCGACGTGACGCCCTACGACAAGTCCACCAGTTCCAGCCGCACCACCTTCCACATGGGCAACGCCGCGCTGCGGGCCGCCGAGGAGGTGCGCGAGCAGCTTCTGGAGGCCGGCGCCCAGGCGCTGGAAGTGGACAAGGCGGATCTTGAACTCGGCGCCGGCGGCGTGAGCGTCCGGGGCGTGCCCGACCGGAGCCTCACGATCCCGCAACTGCTGCGGGTCAAGTACGGCGATTCCGTGGGCAGCGTGTTCGGAAGCTGCAACTTCCAGGTCAAGGGCGGCCTCGACCCCAAGACCGGCAAGGGCAAGGCCGCGGCCTTCTGGTTCTTCTCGGCCTGCGCCGCGGAGGTGGAGGTGGACGTGGAAACCGGCAAGGTGCGAGTGCTCGACATCGCCACCTCGGTGGACGTGGGCAAGGCCATCAACCCGCTCCAGTGCTGGCTCCAGAACGAGGGCTCCATGCTGGAGGCCCTGGGCGCGGCGTTCTTCGAGGAGATGGTGTTCGAGCAGGGCCAGCCGGTGAACGGAACCCTGCTGGAGTACATGCTTCCCTCCATGGAGGACCACCCGGAGCGCTTCCAGTCGCTGCTGGTGGAGACCCCGCACCCGGACGGTCCCTTCGGCGCCAAGGGCGCGGGCGAAGCGGTGATCCCGGCGGTGGCCCCGGCCATCGGCAACGCCGTGGCCAACGCCTTGGGCGGCGTGAACATCACCGAGCTGCCGCTCCGCCCGGAGCGCATCGTGGCGGCGCTGGCCGAACGCGACGCCGGGGCATCCGGGGACAGGCAGGAAGAGAGCGAGGGGTAGCCATGCGACACCTCATCACCGCCACCGTCAACGGACGCGAACGCGAGCTTTCGGTCAAGTCCAACCAGACCCTGCTGGACGTGCTGCGCGACGACCTGCGGCTCAAGGGGACCCACGAGGGTTGCAGCGTGGGCGTGTGCGGCTCCTGCACGGTGCTGGTGGACGGCAAGCCCGTCAGCTCGTGCCTGATGCTTGCCAGCAACGCCGAGGGGCGGGATGTGCTCACCATCGAGGGCCTCGGCCGGGACGGCAACCTCGATCCCGTGCAGCAGGCGTTCCTGAACCGCCAGGCGTTCCAGTGCGGCTTCTGCACGCCGGGCATGATCATGGCCGTCAAGGGCCTCCTCAACGAAAACCCCAAGCCTGACGAGGCCGAGGTGCGCGACTACCTGTCCGGCAACATCTGCCGCTGCGGCACCTACGTCGAGGTGATGGCCGCCATCGAAGACTTGACCGCGAAACCGTGATGACGATTCGGGGGCGGTGGCGGGGTCGCAGGCTGGCTTAGCAGGATACGAGTCCGGGAGGTGCGGCGATGACCGAACGCATACTGGCGGGAACGCAGGAAGGCTTGCAGGTGTGGCGCAACCGGGGTCGCGGCTGGGAGGAACTGGACGCAGCGCTTCCTCCAGGCACGGTGGACGCCATTGACGGCCCGGCGCAACGGCCCGGGATCGTTTACGCCAGCGTCGCCGGAGAGGGGCTGTGCCGCAGCGACGACGGCGGACAACGCTGGCGCACGGTTTTCTCCGGCAACGTGCGCGCCGTGACCGTCGACCCCACCGACCCGGACGTGGTCTACGTCGGCACCGAGCCCATCCACCTGTTCCGCAGCGAGGACGGCGGCGGAACCTGGGAAGAGCTGTCGGCGTTGCAGGACCTGCCGTCCGAGGTGCGCGCCAAGTGGACCTACCCGCGCCCGCCGCACCGGGAGCACGTGCGCCACATCTTCGTTTCGCCGGACGATCCCCGGACCCTCTACGTCTGCCTGGAGCACGGCGGCATCGTGCGCTCCTTCGACCGCGGCGCCTCTTTCGAGGACGTGAGCGGCGGCATCGACTACCTGGACATCCACCACATCAGCACCACCCCCGCGGGCGCGGGGCCTATGTTCGTGGCCACGGCCCAGGGCTTCTTCCGCAGCGCCGATCCAGGTTCGGGCTGGCAGCGGGCGGAATACGGCATGACCCGGGACTACTTCCACGACTTCGTCTTCCTGCCGGGAGACCCGCCGGTGGTGCTCGTGGCCACCGCGGACAAGTCGCCGGGCTACTGGGACCGTCCCGAGAAGGCCCAGGGCGCGCTCTTCCGCAGCCGTGATCTGGCCGAGAACTGGGAGCGCGTGGGCGTCGACCGCGGCCTGCCCGACCACATGCCGCAGATGGTATGGGCGCTGACCCAACATCCTGAGGACTCGGGGCGCGTGTACGCCGGGTTGGGTGCCGTTTCCCGCGGCCGTTCCAGCGACGCCAGCCAGAAGGGCAGGGGCGACATTCTCGTCTCCGAAGACGAGGGCGAATCCTGGGAGCGGCTGCCGCTGGAGTTGCCCGCCGATAGAGTCCTGCTGGTGCGGCCGGAATGACCTACGCCGTCTTCGACATCGAAACCCGCATCGACAAAGCTCTGGTCAAGTCGGTCTACGCTCCCCACGACGACGTCTCCGACCGGGTCGCCTACGAGCGCCTGCGCGCGGAGCGCGTGGCGGAGACCGGCAGCGATTTCCTTCCGCTCTCCTTCCACGTGCCCATCTCCATCGCGGTGGGCATCGTGAACAACGACGCCGTGCTCGTCGACGTGGAGACCCTGTGCGCCGACGACTACAGCGAGGAGGCCATCGTCCGCGACTTCTGGGAGCGGGTCGAACGCTTCAACGGCACGCTGGTGTCGTTCAACGGCCGCAACTTCGACCTCCCCGTCCTGGAGCTCCACGCTCTCAAGTACGGTTGCAGCGCGCCGCGCTACTTCAACCAGCGCTTCGGGCACCGCTACCGCTACTCGGAAGACGGCCACTACGACCTCTACGAGTTCATCGGCAACCACGGCGTCAACCGCATCCGCGGCGGCTTCGACCTCCTGTGCAAGCTCATCGGCCTGCGCGGCAAGGGCAACATCGACGGCTCCATGGTCCAGGACCTCTGGGAGGAGGGCCGGCTGGCGGAGATCCACGAGTACTGCCGCCAGGACGTGATCCAGACCTACTTCCTGCTGCTGAGGGTGGAGCGGATGCGGGGCCGCATCGACGAAAGCCGGTACGAGGCGGCGTGGGCCGCCACGGCACGCTTCCGCGAGCGGCTCGAAGCGGCCGGCCCCTCCAAGGACGACGGCGACGACGGTGCCGCCGCACCGTGAGCCGTTACCGCTCCAGCGTCTCTTTCGCCACGAACGCCAGCAGCGCGGTCGCCACCCACAGGATCGGGGTCAGGGCGAGAAACGGCACTCCGGGATAGAACGCGTCGGCGAGCATGCCGCCGGCCAGGGGGGCGCCAAGGCCCGCCAGGTCGGCGATGGTGCGGCGCATGGCCTGGAGGCGGCCGCGGACGTGTTGGGGCGCCACGTCGTAGGTGGAGGTGGCGAGGCAGCCCAGGGAGAGGCCGTTGGCGATGCCGAGGACGGACAGCAGTGCGGCCAATTGCAGGAAGGTGCCGGACAGGGGGATGGCGAGGAAGATCACGGCGGGGATCAAGGTGCTGGGCACGGTCGCCCACTTCCTGCCCACCTTGTCGAGGACGAAGCCCGCGGGCACGATCATGAAGAAAACCACCAAGCCCGAGATGGAAAAGAGCGCGCCCACCTCCACGGGCGTGAAGCCCAGGTGCGCGCCGGCATAGAGAGGCAGCATGCTCTGGAGCGTCAGCCGGAACATCAGGCTGGCGATGGTGGCGGCCACCAGGACCGCATACGTCGGGCGGAGCGACGGCTCCACCTCGCGGTAGAGAGCCATCAGGCGTCCGGCCAGGTGGCGCAGCCCCAGGCCTCCGGAGGCGGCCCGCACCGGGGTCCGCGGCGCCGCGCCCCGGACCGCCGGCTTGTCCACCGCCAGGCCGCAAAGGGTCGCCAGCGCGGACACAAGGGCGGAGGCGACGAACACGGTGCGGAAACCCGCGGATACGGTGAGGAAGCCGCCCACAAGCGGCCCCAGGGTGACGCCGCTGTGGTGGACGCCGTGAAATCCGCTCATCACCCGGCCGCGCTGGTTCTGGGCGGTGAGATCGATGCCGGTCACCTCCCGCCCCATGGCCCACACCGCGTCGGCGGCGCCGATGACGAACAGCGCGAGCAGCAGGCCCGCGAAGACCGGGCTCAGAAACGCCCCGAGGGCGGCCAGCCCGGTGACGGCGGCCCCGCCCACCATCATCACGCGCGGACCGGCGCGGTCGAGCATGATGCCGCTCACGGGCGTGCCGCAGAAACGGCCCGCGGCCCAGGCCGTGACCGTCTGGGCCGCCACGCCCATGGATATGTCGAACGAACTGGAAAGCACCGGGATGGTGGGCAGCACCATGCCCCAGGCGAGCCCGGAGAAAAGGGCGCTGCCGTAGAGCAGCACGAAGTTGCGCAGCAGACGCGGTTCGAGCCAGGCCACGTTCACGATGCCTTCCGGTGGCCGGCAGGGTCGCTCCCGCCGGTTTCCCTCATCGCCTCGCCCGCTGACGACCCTGCGCAAGCCCGCGCGGGAGAAGGGCGGTCCGCGGTCCCGGTTCCGCTCATTGCGCTGCGCCTCCCAGAGTGATGGCCAGCGTCCCGGCCACCACCGCGAGGCTGCCGCCCACGGTGCGCCGGGTCACCATCTCGATGTTGTGCAGAAAAGCCACGGTGTAGAGCAGCACCCACATGGGCTGGGTGGCCACCATGGGAGTGACGAGCACAACCGGACCGACGCTGAGAGCCGTGACGAACAACAGGAACCCCAGGTTCTCCAGCAGCGCTGCGGCCACGAACGGTCCCAGGGACTGCCGGTTCCATACCGGCCGGGTGGGCGTTCCCGGCAACGCCAGGTAACCGGCGAACGTCGCCAGCGATACGGCGCCGACGATGGCGGCGAACAGGATCGGGTAGCCGGCGTCCTGCAACGAGTAGCGCGCGATGTTGTGCACGACCGCCGCGCTGAAGGCGCCGCCCAGGGAGTAGATCCCGTGCCACCAGCGGGCGCCGGCCAGCCGTTCTTCGTCGCGCCACGAGACGAGGGTGATGCCCGCCACGACCAGGACGATGCCGGCGAGGACCCACAGGGTCGCGGTCTCGCCCAGGATGGTCAGCGCCAGCAGGGTGCTGAAGAGCGGATGGGTGGAGCGCAGCGCCGTGCCGCGGGCGGCGCCGATGTGGGCGATGCCGGTGTAGGTGAGCCAGCGCACCACGGGCATGAGGAACCCCACGATCACGGCGGGCCACAGGAACGAGGCACCCACGGCGGGCACCCCGGTAAAGAGCGCTACGACCGTCCACAACAGCACGGTCTGAGAGATCAGAGAGAGCAGGGTAACCGTGGTGGCGTTGGAGTACTGCAAGCCCCGGCGCGCGGAGATGATGCTGATGCCGTAGGTCCAGGCGGTCAGGAGCCCGACGGCTTGAGGCAGGTATTGCGTCATGGACGCGGGAGCCCACGCTCCGCTCCCGGCGGGACAAGCCCTCCGGGCTGGCGCCGGGAGATCCCGCGTTTTTTCATCCGTCCGGTGGGAACGGCCACTAGTTGCGGATGTCCTGCTGGAACCACTCCAGCGGCAGCTCGTGACCGAGGCCGTTCTCCTTCGCGTAGCGGTAGACCAGGTAGCCCACCGCGGCGAACTGGATGCCGGCGGAGAAGTTGTGGTGCAAGGTGGTCTGCCCGTCGTTCTCCCGCCCCGGCTTTTCGCCCATCAGCACCTCGGACAGGGTGGTGTGGTTCCGGTCGGTGTAGCGGCGCATGTAGTTCTTGTCGATGGGGCGCCGGTCGCGTTCCTCCTGGGTGCCCAGGGCATAGTTGAACACCGCCTGGTTGGAGGTCCCGATGACCACGTCCGCCTTCTCGTAGGTTTCGTCCTCGAGCTCCTCCGGACGCACGTCCACGACGTGCATGCCGGTCTGGAGCCAGTCCGCCTGGAACAGGGGCACGCGCGAGTCCGTGCAGGTGGCGCCGATGTCGGCGCCGCTCATGGCCTCCCGCGCCGAGTTGACGGCGGTCACCTTGATCCCCAGGGCTTCCGCCATCTTCTTCGCGTAGGCCTCGCGGTTGGCTTGGGTGGGGCTGAATACCTTGATGTGCTCGATGGGGCGCACGGCGCACGCGGCCATGGCGTAGGTGCGCGCCATGGCGCCGGAGCCCAGCACTCCCATGACCTTGGAGTCGGCGCGGGACAGGTGCTTGACCCCGACCCCGGCGGTGGCGCCCACCCGGTAGCTCTGGAGATAGCCGTCGTTCATGATGCACAGCAGTTCGCCCGTGCGCGTGTCCACCAGCAGGATGATGCCGCAGTACTTGCCCGGCTCGACGTTGAACCAGTGCTCGGTGACCGCGCCGTTGTATTCCTGCCAGGTCATGATGTCGAGCTTGAAGCGGAAGGCTAGGATCGGCGGGTCCTTGATGGCGCCCAGCAGCGAGCCCCAGCGGAAGTAGTCGCCCACGGTGGCGGTGGGGGACCACAGGTCGGTGCGCGGCTGGAAGGCGGCGTTGCCCTCGGCGAGCTGCCTGAGCGCGTCTTCCATGGCCTCGACGGCGTCGTTCATGTCGAGCGCCTGCTCGGCGATGCGGTTGTCGATCATCAGGGGCATGGGTGTTCTCCGGTGGCTGGACGATCACTGCTGTTGCTCTTCTGCTAGCAGCTTTGCGTCGCGGGTGTCCACCCTGGAGCGAACTAGTGGCCTGTCCGGTTAATTCGCAGCATAATCTGCGGGTCTTTTTTTGGGTTGCGGCGGGCGGCCGGCTCCGTTACCCTGTCCCGGATCATTTTCGAGCGGTGCCACCGCTTCCGAACTGGAGGACAGACAGCATGTACAAAGCCAGCCGTTATTTCTTTTACGGGTTGGTCGCGGCCATCTCGCTGACGTTCGCATGGCCGGCAACCGACGTTGCCGCGGCGGACATCAAGGGCAAGATCGTCACTTGGACGATTCCCTTCAGCGAGGGCGGCGGATCCGGCCGCTGGGCCCGTTTCGTGGAGCCGTTCCTGCGCAAGCACAGCGGCGCCGACGTCCGCCTCAAGTTCGTTCCCGGCGGCGGTTCCACCAAGGGCGCCAACCTCTTCGCCAAGCGCGCCAAGCCCAACGGCCTGGATCTCCTGGGCACCTCGGGCTCCACCCAGTTCCCGTTCCTGCTCGGCGACAAGCGCGTGAAGTACGACTACGGCAAGTGGCGCCCGCTGCTGGCCTATGCCACGGGCGGTGTCGCCTACACCACCCCGAAGCTCGGGGTCAAGACGGCCGCCGAGTTGGCAGCCAAGAAGCCGTCGCTCAAGTATGGCTCCCAAGGCGCCACGTCGCTGGATCTCGTCCCGTTGCTGGCGTTCGAGATGCTCGGCCTCGACGTCAAGGCGGTGTTCGGCATGAAGGGCCGTTCCGCCGGCCGCAAGGCGTTCATGACCGGCGAGACCACCATCGATTACCAGACCTCCGCGGCCTACCTCTCGAAGGTGACCCCGCTGGTGAAGGAGGGCAGCGCGCTGCCGATCATGTCCTGGGGCGCCCTGGACGCCAAGGGCAACCTGGTCCGCGATCCCAACTTCCCGGACCTGCCGCATTTCGCCGAGGTCTACGAGCAGGTCCACGGCAAGAAGCCGTCGGGCATCTGGTTCGACGCGTGGAAGGCTTTTTTCACCGCCGGCTTCCCGGCCCAGAAGTTCGTGGTGGTTCCCAAGGGCACGCCCGACGACGTGGCGAAGGCCTACGAGGATGCCTTCAACAAGATGTTGGCGGACCCCGAGTACATCGCCAACAAGGACAAGAAGATCGGCACCTACGACCAGGTGACGGGCGCGGCGGCCCAGTTGAAGTTCAAGGCGGCCACGCAGGTCCCGGCGGAGGCCAGGAAATGGGTGCGTGACTGGCTGACGAAGAAGTACAACGTGGTGTTCTGATCACGCGTCCCGCGTGTCCGCGTCCTGTCGGGCGCGACCGCGCTCGGACGGGTTTCAGACCCTGAAAGCGAGGGCGGCCGGACTTGCACGGCCGCCCTTTTTCGTTTCGGACCCTGGGCAGCACGTTCCTGGCCCTGATGGGCTCTAGGCCGTGGGCCGAGGACAGGAGGACCGGCGGATGTTGGACGCGCTCATCGAAGCCTTTTCGACGCTGCTGCATGCCCAGCACATGGCCTTCCTGGTGGTGGGCGTGCTGCTGGGCCTGGTGGTGGGGATCTTCCCGGGGCTCGGCGGCATCGTCGGCCTGTCGCTGCTGATTCCGTTCCTCCACGGCATGGATCCCGTGTCGGCCCTGGCCATGCTGGTGGGGCTGGTGGCGGTCATCCCCACCTCGGACACCTTCACCTCCGTGCTCATGGGCATCCCGGGCTCCAGCGCGTCACAGGCCACGGTGTTGGACGGCTTCCCGCTGGCGCGCAAGGGCGAGGCCGCGCGCGCCCTTGGGGCGGCGTTCTCGGCGTCGCTTTTCGGCGGGCTCTTCGGCGCGGTCATCCTCACCTTCTTCGTCCTCATCGCCAGGCCCGTGATCCTGTTCTTCACCACCGCGGAGCTGTTCATGCTCGCGGTGCTCGGCATCTCGATGGTGGGGGTGCTCTCGGGCAATTCCATCTGGAAAGGCGTGGCCTCCTGCGGCCTCGGGCTGGTGGTCGGCGCCATCGGCGGCGCTCCGGCCACCGGCGAGGAGCGCCTCGTGTTCGGGGTGGACTACCTGGCGGACGGCATCCCGCTGGTGGTGGTGGGGCTCGGCATCTTCGCCCTGCCGGAGGTGGTGGACCTGCTGCGCGGCGCCGGCGCCATCTCCCGGGCGCACGCGCTGGGGAAGGGCTGGCTGGACGGCTTGCGGGACATGATCCGCAACCGCTGGCTGTGCCTGCGCTGCGCCGGCATCGGCACGCTCATCGGCGCCATCCCCGGGCTCGGCGGCTCGGTGGTGGACTGGATCGCCTACGGCCACGTGGTGCAGACCGCCCAGGACAAGTCCCAGTTCGGCAGCGGCGACATCCGCGGCGTGCTCGCGCCGGAGTCCGCCAACAACGCCAAGGAAGGGGGCGGGCTCATCCCGACGCTGCTGTTCGGCATCCCCGGGAGCGGCAGCATGGCGGTCTTCATCGGCGGCCTCGTGCTGATCGGGTTGGAGCCGAGCCCGCGGATGCTGACCGCCGAGTTGCACGTCACCTACACCATCGTCTGGAGCCTCGCCCTGGCCAACGTGGTGGGCGCGGGCCTGTGCCTGTTCCTGTCTCCGGCCATCGCGCGCCTCACCACCATCCGCTACCACCTGCTGGCGCCCTTCATGCTGATGGTGATCTCCTTCGCCGCGTTCCAGGCGAGCCGCGACATCATGGATTTCGTCGCGCTGGTGGCCA
>JAPPNE010000141.1 GCA_028818775.1 Deltaproteobacteria bacterium
ATGGCTTCCTCGTAGTCGGGGCCGAGCTTGGCGAAGGCGATCTCGTCGTAGCCCAGCTCCTGGGCCTGGCCGGCCAGCTCCACGATCTGGTCGGCCACCTCCTCCGGGCGTCCGGCGACGTAGTAGTCGAGCACCATCTTCTCCGTCACCATCCCCGCCGCTTCCTCGACGGTGGCGCCCCGGGCGAAGGCGTCTTTCAGGTCGAGCACCTTCTGCCGCTCCACGCCGAGCCGGGCGTATTCCTCCGGCGTGAACTTGAGAGCCTCCCACTGCAGGATCGAATGGGACACCTGGCGCTTGGGGAACTCGATGGCGGCGTCACGGTCTTGCGAGACGGATACATTGAGCTCCACCATCTTGCGCAGGGGTTTGTGCGGATCCACGCTGCGGGCGCCCGCCTCGATCATCTCGTGCATCCCCTTGAGACGGCCCGCGCGCAGCATGGGGATGAAGGTCCCCGAGCTGATGAGCCCGTCCATCACCTGGCCGCCCATGCGCAGCGACCGGGGCCCGTTGCCGCCCGAATAGAGCACGACCGGGGACTTGGGCGTGAACGCCAGCTTGAACTTGCCGGCGGGATTGAGGTGATAGTACTCGCACAGCACCGGGAAGTCGCCGTAACTCACGCTCTCCCCGGCGAGCGCGCGCCGCACGAACACGGCCAACTCCCGGACCAGCGCGATGGGCTTGTGCACGTCCACGTGCTGCGGCGTCTGCGCCAGATCGCCACGGGCGAGCCCGAAGCCTACCTCGCGTCCTTCGCTCAACTCCGACAGGGCGGCCAGGGAGTCCACCACCTCGATGGGATGGTGGAGATAGGGCACCAGGACCGCGGTGCCTATGCCGATGGGCACCCTTGCCGCGATGGCGGAGAGCACCACTACCTGGCTCCGGTAGCGCGCGTTGTCGTTGACCCAAATGCGCTCGAAACCGCGCCGATGAGCCAACTCGGCAAGCTCCACGAGCTGGTTCACCGTGTACTGGTTGGCCAGGTGGATCACGAACTGGAGACTGAGCTTTCCTTCGAATGCCGCCATGGGGATTCCCTTGCTTCGAGTGCCAGAACCTGTCCGCGGCGCCTATCCCTTCAGCCGCGGCATCACGCTCTCCGCCAGCATTTCGATGGCCTCCTCGTAGTCGGGGCCGAGCTTGGCGAAAGCAATCTCGTCGTAACCCATTTCCTGAGCCTGGCCGGCCAACTCCAGGACCTGGTCCGCCACTTCGGCGGGGGTGCCGGCAACGTAGTAGGACAGGACCATCTCCTCCGTAACCAGGGCCGCGGCCTCCTCGATGGTGGCTCCCTGGGCGAAGGCGTCCTTGAGATCGAGCACGCGTTGCCGTTCCACGCCGAGCCTGGCGTACTCGGCGGGGGTGAACCGGAGCCCCTCCCACTGGGGGATCGAGTGGGCCACCTGGCGTTTGGGAAATTCCATGGCCGCGTCCCGGTCCCGCGACACGGACACGTTGACTTCCACCATCTTGCGCAGAGTCTTGGTGCGATCGACGCTTCGCGCCCCGGCCTCGGCCGTCTCGAGCATTCCCTTGAGCCGCCCCGCGCGCAGCATGGGGATGAAGGTCCCCGAACTGATGAGGCCGTCCATGACCTGGCCGCCCATGCGCAACGACCGCGGGCCGTTGCCGCCGGAATAGATCACCACGGGTGACTTGGGCGTGAACGCCAGCTCGAACCTGCCGGCGGGATTGAAGCGGTAGTGTTGGCACAGCACCGGGAAGTCGCCATAGGCCACGCGCTCCCCGGCCAGCGCCCGCGACACGAACACGGCCAGTTCCCGGACCAGTGCCAGGGGCCTGTGCATGGCCACGTGCTGCGGCGTCTGGGTGATGGAACCGCGTGCCAGCCCGAAGCCCACCTCGCGCCCTTCGCTCAACTCGGACAGGGCCGCCAGCGAATCCACGACCTCGATGGGATGATGGAAATAAGGCACGAGGACCGCCGTGCCCACGCCGATGGGCACGCGCGCGGCGATGGCGGACAACACCACCACCTGACTCCGGTAACGCGCGTTGTCATTGAGCCAGATCCGTTCGAACCCCCGTTCACGGGCCAGCGCGGCCAACTCCACGAATCCGTTGACCGAGTAGTGGTTCGCCAGGTGGGTGACGAACTGAAGGCTGAGCCTGCCGTCGAAAGCCGTCACGAGTGTTCGAGCTTGGGAGGAAGGCGGCCGGGGACGCGGGAGGAGGGGTCCGTCCCCGACCGTTTCGGTTGGACACGCTGTCTTCTTGTCTCTGACATGGGTTCGTGGTCGCGTTCGACACAACCCAAGCCCGTGTCAGAGACAAGTAGAGCAACGTGAGTTAAGGCAGCAATGACGGCACCTAGCATCTGTTTGTTTCAGTTTGGTTACAATTTATCGACAGAGAAATTAAATGCTGATCGGTGCAACTCAATAACTTCTCACCGTCGAATCGCGCGGGAGGGTGTCATGGCCTCGCGGCCTGTTTCGTAGTAGACTCTTGAATCGTGAGCCCTACCCTGACTCTTGCAACGCTCGGAATCCTTCAAGGGCTCACCGAGTTCCTGCCGGTCAGCAGTTCCGGCCATCTCGTCCTGCTTCAGCCGTGGCTGCCCGGCTTCCGGGAACCCGGCGTATTGTTCCATGCGACCGTGCACTTGGCAACGCTCGGCGCGGTGCTGCTCTATTTTCGCAACGATGTCGCGGTGTTGGCTCACGCCGCCGTGAGCCCCCGTGGTTCCGACCCGGCCTCCGTCCGCCTTCTCGGGCTCGTCGTGACCGGTACTCTGCCCACGGCCTTGATCGGCCTGCTCTTCAAGGACGGACTGGAGCGCCTTTTCGGCAGCGTGCCCACCGCGGCGAGCATGCTGCTGGTGACGGGTGCCCTGCTCGTGGCCACGGACCGTGCGCGCGGCCACGGCGCGGATATCCAAAGAATGCGCGTTTGGCATGCGCTGCTCATCGGCCTCGTCCAGGGCCTGGCGATCATACCCGGACTGTCGCGCTCCGGAGCCACCGTTGCCGCCGGTGTCTTGAGCGGTCTCGGTCGTGACCTCGCCCTGCGTTACTCGTTCCTGCTTTCCATCCCCGCGATCCTGGGAGCGTTCACGCTCCAGCTCCTGTCTCACGGGTTGGACGGGACTCGGGACGTCAACGAGATGGGGTACGCGGTGGCCTTCCTGGCCGCGTTCACGACCGGCTACCTCGGTATCGCGGTGCTGTTGAGGGTGCTGCTGTCACGCCGGCTCACCTGGTTCGCGCTCTACTGCTGGGCCTTGGGCCTCACCGTGCTCATGACCAGGAGCCTGTCGGCATAGGCCGGCGAGCCGGGCGCCGCGGCAATCGATCAACTCGGTCCGATCCGCTGCGCCCGCTCGATAAAGGGATACAGCCGCCGCACCGCTTCCACCCCACTTCCCGTGGTGGCCTCCATCACGCGCAGGATGATGCGGCGCATGCCCGCCGCGCGGTAGCGGGCCATGTCGTCCAGCGAGGGAAAGTCTCCGGAGGGAGTCAGCACCACCGAGAACTCGATGCCGTCCGGATCGCGTCCGCCTTCGACGGCCGCACGCCGCACGCTGGCCACCGCGTCGGCGGCCTCGTCCACGGGCAGATCCCCCGGACACCAGCCGTCGGCGTACCGCGCCACCCGCCTGGGCGCGTAGCGGGGGTCGTGCACCCCCAGGTGGATCGGCGGATGCGGCTTCTGGAGCGGCTTGGGGAAGACCCGCACCGGCGGGAAGCGCACGAACTCGCCGCTGTACTCGGCGTCTTCATGGGTCCACAGCACGCGCAACGCCTCGACCCCCTCGCGCAACGCCTGCCACCGGCGCTGGAATGCCGTCACGCCGAGGATCGCCGCTTCCTCCGGAAACCAGCCGGCGCCCACTCCCATGATGAGGCGTCCGCCGCTGTGGCGATCCAGCGTGGCCGCCGCCTTGGCGGTGGCGATGACTTCGCGTTGCGGCAGGATGCAGATGCCGGTGGCCACGCGCAGGCGCTCGGTGGCCTGGGCGGCCATGGCCGCGGCGATGAAGGGATCGGGCAGGTGTCCGAAGGACTCGGGCACCTTGCCGTCCGGGGTGCGCTTGTAGCGCGATTCGTAGTGGACCGGGATGAGCATGTGCTCGGGAAACCACAGGGACTCGAAGCCCAGAGTCTCGGCCTCCCGGGCGATGTCGCCCACGGGACCCGACAACTCCGTCGAAAAAAGGGACAGACCCAACTCCATGATGTGCACTCCGGATGGCCGCGTTGTCTTCCGCCGCGGTTCCCGCTATACGCCACAAGGACGGCGGCCGACCGCTGGCCAGGAACCAGAACCAGGGAGAATAACATGCCCGAAGCACCGGCCGGAACCCAGACATTCACCCGCGCCCTCGAGGCCGACGACACCCTCGTCCCCATCGGTTGGGATGACTGGCTCGGCATGCCGCCGCCGGACGATGACGGTGCGTACACCGTCACCGAGGTGGTGGAGCGCTACCAACGCAACGGCTACGAGTGGGACATGCACGGTTCCCTCTACACGCCCGCGCGCGAGCGCGACGACCGGCCCGCCTTCGTCGTGTTCCACGGCGGCGGCGCTAACGAGACGGTCATGGACGTCACCCCCGACGGGCGTCCCGGCCTGGCGCGGCGGCTGGCCGCCCAGGGCTTCACGGTGCTGACCCTCAGCTACCCGGGCCTCTGGCCTCCGGGCGGCGAGTGGGACAAGCCCATCGCCGAGCGGACGCCGTTCTATCTCCTCGACGTCGAGATCGGCAGGGATGAGCTTGAAGACCGGCTGCTCAAGTGCACCTTCAACGTGGTGCTCCAAGGGGCCGGGCAACTCACCGACCGGCACCTGCGGGGACGGCGGCTGATCGCCTTCGGCCACTCCACCGGCGGCCCCATGGCCGCCCACGTGACCCGGTTCACCCGCGAGGCCGAGGTTATCGGCATCGTGGGCTGGGGCAGCGGCGGACCCGACGGCTGGCGCCGGGAATGGCGCGAGAACACGGGCATGGAGTCGCCCAAGCCCTACGGCTTGGCGCAGATCTCCCGGCGCACCGTGGAGGCCTACCGGCGGTCCCACTACGAGGACCTGCCGGAGCTGACGCCCTGGGGCCGCATGGAGGACTTCTTCCGGCTGACCGAGAAGACCCGGCCGCAGATCAAGATAGGCCTGCGCGACAACCAGCACAACGTCTTCCCGGAGCGGCTGGAGGAGTACGTCCGGGTTACCGGGCTGCCCCGGGAGGAATACTTCGACCACCTGCAGGACCCCCCGGCCGAGTGGCTGGCGAACCTCAAGGTGCTGCTCATGGTGGGCGAGAACGACCACGGCCACTGGATCGGCGGCGAGAGCCTGGGCGACAAGCGCGAGATGTACATGGCCGGCAAGTACGCGGCCGGCGGCGCCCGGGTGCACGTGGGGCTGGTGCCCAAGTACACCCACATGGGCCACTGGGCGCTCTACAACGAGAAGATCGTCTACGCTTGGCTATGGGCGTTGAAGGCCGGCTACATGGACTGATCGCATCCTGGCTGTCCGCGTCCGGCTCGACCGGCTCCAAAGCCGCTGGAGGTCCCATGCCCCTGCTGTCCGTCAACGACACCGAACTCTACTACGAGGTCCACGGCCGAGGCACGCCCTTGCTCTTCCTGAGCGAGACTCACTGCGACGGCGAGGTGTGGAAGATCCACCAGGTGCCGGAGTTCGCCCGCGACCACCAGGTCATCACCATGGACTACCGCGGCACGGGACAGTCCGGGAAGCCGCCCGTACCCTACACGACGCGGATGTTCGCGGAGGACGCCATGACCCTCCTCGACCACCTCGGCGCGGGCGAGGCCGTCGTCTGCGGCCATTCCATGGGCGGCCGGGTGGCGCAGGTCATGGCGTTGGACCATCCCGCGAGGATCAAGGCGCTCGTCCTGGCGTCCACCGGCGCGGCCTATCCTCACACCAAGGGCATTCCGCTCAAGATCGCAACCGAGATGGTGGAATGGGGGTATGAGAAATACGTCCGCGACCACTCCATCCTCGTGGGATTCACCGAGGAATTCGCCGAGCGCCATCCGGACCGGGTGGAGAACTACCTGCGCGTGCGCATGGCCAACATGGGGCCGGTGGAGTTCTACTTCCGCCATCTGCTGGCGCGGCAAGGGCACGACACCAGCGGCCGCCTCGGCGACATCCGTTGCCCCACCCTGATCCTCGTCGGCGAAGACGACCGCAACGTCACCAGCGACCTGTCCCACCGGACGTCGTCGGAAACCCTCGAGAAAGGCATACCCGGAGCCCGCCTCGTGGTACTGTCCGGGGAACGCCACAGCTACTTTTTCGCCAACCCGGACGCGGCTCACGCCGCGATGCGAGACTTCCTTCAGCGCGCCTGAACACGACTCGCCAAGAGCAAACCGGACCGCACCTTGCCGAAGACGCCGTTACCCGAGGCAGATTGCGAAACGGGAAATGAAGTTCTGTTCGCTTTTTGGCTTCCGGCGGGCAAATTTTCACTAGTCGAGGTCTTGACACCGGCCGTTCCGCATTATTCAATGCTGTTCTCCGCCGAGTCCCGAGGAGGGCACGGAGGACTCGGACAAGAGCGATGGATTCGGGCCGGGAGGTCCCGGTCTTCAGCGCAGCAGTCACGAGAGAGCGCCATGCCACGTAGCGTACGACCCAGAATTCTCATTGCGGACAGCTACACAAGCCAGCAGGAAGCACTGTCAAAGCATCTGCAGGAACTGTCGCCGGTCATCGACGTCCTGGGCGTCAACGAGGGCCGCGACGCGCTGTCCCGGATCGAAGGGCAGGAAATTCACCTGTTCCTCGTGAACGGCTTCCTCAAGGGCCCGCTCAACGGCTTCGAACTCTGCCGCGCCATTCGGAAGCAGGGCGTGCACCGGCACACTCCGATCATCCTGATCCTGTCGGGCGCTCTCATACCCGAGCATCGTCGTGCGCTCGCCGCGGGCGCCGATCTTCTGCTGCACGCGCCGGTGGAAAAGCAGGAGCTGTGGCGCATGGTGGTGCTGTTGCTGAACGAGGCCGCCCGCCGAAGAAAGCCTGACTCCGCGTCGGCGGACGAGTCCGAGATTGCGGTCATCGAGCTCAAGCCCACCATGCGGATCCTGCACTGACCCAACCGCGGCGCCTTGCCGCTGTCGCGGCCGTGAGAAGTCCGCAGGGGTTTCCCGGCTCACGCCGCTCACTCACCGAGCATCTCGCCGACCTCCGCGAGTTCCTGGGACGAGAGCGCCCATTCCGCGGCCTTGGCATTGTCCCGGAACTGCGCCAGGCGGGTGGCGCCCGAGATCACCGAGCACACCCGCGGCTGCGCCAGCAACCAGCACTGCGCCAGCTCGTTCATGCCCTTCCCCCGCGCTTCCGCCCAGCCGGTCAACCGGGCCACGGTGTCGTAGTGGCGGTCGGTCATGTACTGCTGCACGTAGCGCTGGGTTTCGCCGCGGGAGCCGGGCGGCGGCTTCTCGCCCTTGACGTACTTGCCCGTGAGGAACCCGCCGGCCAGCGGGAAATACGGCACGAAACCCACGCCGTGGGCGCCGCAATAGGGGAGCACCTCCCGCTCCACCTCCCGTTCCAGCATGTGGTAGTGGGACTGGAGCACGGCGAACGCCGTCCAGCCGCGGAACTCGGCGACGACGTTGGCCCGCGCCAGTTGCCACGACGCGAAATCGGAGGCGCCGATGTAGCGGACCTTCCCCTGGCGGATCAGGTCGTCCAGCGCCCGCTGGGTCTCCTCGATGGGCGTCGACGCGTCCCAACGGTGGATGTAGTAGACGTCGATGTGGTCGGTCCGGAGACGCCGAAGGCTTCCCTCCACGGCGTTCATGAGATGGTAGCGCGACGTGCCCCGGTCATTGGGCCCGTCGCCCGTGGGGAAGAAGAACTTGGTGGCCACCACGAAGCGGTCCCGGCGGCCCTTCATCGCCGCGCCCAGCGTCTCCTCGGAACGTCCGTCCTGGTAGCTGTTGGACGTGTCGATGAAGTTGACGCCCAGTTCCACCGCCGCGTCCATGATGGCGCTCACCTGCTCCTGCGGCAGCTTCGGAGAACCGAACCGATTGGTGCCCAGTCCGATGGCCGACACCCGCAAACCCGAAGATCCAAGCTGACGGTACTCCACGAAGAATCCTCCCGCCGCCTGTGTACCAGATCGGCCCTTCGGGCGCGAACCCAGGCCGCCGGGTTTCGGGGGGTTGGGCGAATACGTCCGCGGCAGATTTGCCGCGACAACACTGAACTGTTAGTTAGCTTTCGACGCCACGGCAATCGGGAACTTCGGAGGTCTTTATGCAGTGGGACATGGAACGCGACAGCGCATTCGTGACGGGCGGCGGCAGCGGCATCGGCCAGGCCATCGCCCTCAAGCTCGGAGAGCAGAAGGTCCGGGTGGCCGTCGCCGACGTGGACGGCGCCAAGGCCGAGGACACCGCCGCGCGCATCACCGCCGGCGGCGGCACCGCCCTGCCCCTGACCCTGGACGTCACCCGCTCGGCCGAGGTCAACGCCGCCATCGCCAGGACCCACGACGAGTTCGGCGATCTCGCGTACCTCATGAACGTGGCCGGCATCTCGCAACAGAAGCCCGTGCACGAGATCAGCGACGCGGACTGGGCGCACATGATCGACGTGCACCTGAACGGCACCTTCTACTGCATCCGCGCGGCCCTGCCGCTGATGATGGAAGCGAGGTTCGGGGTCATCGCGAGCCTGTCGTCCATGCACGGGCTCAAGGGGCAGGAATGGGCGTCCCACTATTCCGCGGCCAAGGCGGGCATCGCGGCCCTCACCAAGGCCGTGGCGCGGGAGGTTGCGGAGCACGGCATCCGCATCAACGCCCTGGCCCCCGGGCCCATCGACACACCCATGTGGCGCCGCGGCCTCACCGGGGAGGCCCTGGAGCGGCGCAAGTCGGAACGCTCCAAGATGGTGCCCATGGGGCGGTTGGGCGAGCCGAGCGAAGTGGCCGACCTGGCGGTGTTCCTGCTGAGCCCGGCCAGCAGCTACATGACCGGACAGATCGTGGGCGTGAACGGCGGCGAACTGATGCCCTGAGACTCCCGCGCCTCAGTCCCCATCGAAGAGTCCGAGCTGCGCGGTCGGGCGCCGGAACGCTGCCGTGGACAGTCGCCAGCTTCTGCGCGACAGACCCAGCTTCCGGCAGGCGCCGTCGAACAGCGCCTCCACCTGCTCGGCAAAGATCCCCTGCCCGCGCATGCGGGTCTTGAAGCCGGCGTCATTGAGCTTGCCGCCGCGAATCTCCCGGATGCGGTGCAGCACCTTGTCCTTGCGGTCGGGATAGTTCTCTTCCAGCCAGCGCTCGAACAGGTCCTTGACGCCGAAGGGCAGGCGCACCAGCGAGTAGCCGGCGCTGGCGGCTCCGGCTTCGGCGACGGCCGCCAGAATCGCCGGCAACTCGTGGTCGGTGAGGGCCGGGATCACCGGCGCCACGATGACGCCAACGGGAATGCCCGCCCGCTTGAGCGTCCGGATGGCGTCCAGACGAAGATGGGGTTGGGAGGCGCGCGGCTCCATGCGTCCGCAGAGGTCCCGGTCCAGCGTCGTCACCGAGATGAACACCACCGCGGCGTCGCGCGCCGCCAGTTCCCCGAGCACGTCCACGTCGCGGGTCACCAGATGGTTCTTGGTGACCACGGCCGCCGGATTGCGGAACGCGGCCAGCACCTGGAGGCAGCCGCGGGTCAGCTCCAGCCGACGCTCCACGGGCTGATAGGGGTCGGTCACCCCGCACATGGCCACCACCTGGGGCTTCCAGCGGGGCGAGGACAGCTCTTTCCTCAGGAGGTCGGGCGCGGCCTCCTTCACCAGGATCCTGGACTCGAAATCCAGGCCGGCGGAGAAGCCCAAGTATTCGTGCGTCGGCCGTGCATAGCAGTAGATGCAACCGTGCTCACACCCGCGGTACGGGTTGACGCTGGCGTCGAAGCCCACGTCGGGGCTGTCGTTGTACGCGATGATGGACCGGGAGGTATCCCTGAGAAACGTGGTCGCCGGGCCGCTTGGGGCATCATCCGGGACCAACGTAATAGACTCGAAACGGTTCCGGGGATTGCCGCTGCTCCCACGGCCACCGACGCTGGTCTTGGATTGGCTTGTCATCCACCGATCACCGGTTGGGCCGGGCTCGTATTCCGGCGCCGGCCGGCTCGTGGCTTCACCTGCGGCGGGACTTCGGCACCCGCCTCACTTGATGCGCCACTGCTTGCGCGCCAGGTCCGTCGACGCGCACGGAGCGAGCTCGAGAGCACGGGACATGTACGGCCCCGCGGACCTGCTGGAGGCCCCGGCCACGAGGCAAAGAGTCTTGTCCGCTCCGGGGCGGAATTCCATCGCCTTCGCATCGTAGTCGAAGATCTGGGCGGCCGAATCTTTCGCACAATCCACCAACCCCAGGGACACGCCCGCGGCGGCCGGCGCCGTCAGCGTGGCGCACTTGCCGTCGTAGGTGGCCGAGGCGATCCGTTGCGCTTCGCTGTCGTAGCGGAACTGCACGTCGCCGCCCCGGGGCTTGCAGGAGTGAGCGTGCAACCTCTCGCCGAAACCCCTGCCGACGGTGTCGATACACCAACCCAGCCTGTCCTTCTCGTCCAGGTTGTCCGCCAGGTAGATTACCGGCGCCGGGGTCCGGAGATCCGGCGGCGCGGCAAGGGCAGCCACCGGAATCAACAGCAACAGAAGAACCGCCCGCAAGCATGCCTTGTTCATGGTCCTCTTCTCCTTACCAGCGGCCCGCGCGCCGACAGCTCCAAGAACTATCAGGAAAGGCCGGCGCCCGCCAAGACACGGCCCGCGCAAGCACCCCTTTGCTCTCCCATTGGACCGATGCCGGTTCCCCATCCGCTTCCGGAACCTTGGCTGAATTGCATCGCCCGCCGAAAAGTGCGATGAATGGCCGCTGAAACCATGAGGCCTTTCCACTACTTGGCTCCGCGCCGCCTCGACGAGGCGCTGGCATTGCTGACCCCCGAGGCGGTCCCCTTGGCTGGAGGGACCGATCTCTTTCTCAGGATGGAGCGCCGGCAGGCGTTGCCGGACACCATCGTGGACCTCAAAGGGATTCCGGGTCTGGACGAAATCGAGGCCGGCCGCGACGGCTTGCGAATCGGCGCCCTGGCCTTGATGGAGACTCTTGCGGCGACGCCGGCGGTCGGTGCCGACTACGCCGCCCTGGCCGAAGCGGCGCGGGTGGTGGGCTCCATCCAGACCCGCAACCGGGCCACGGTCGGGGGCAACCTCGCCAACGCCTCTCCCGCCGCGGACACGGCAACGCCGCTGATCGCCCTGGGCGCGGCCGCGGAGGCCGCGACCGCGAGCGGAACACGGGAGATGCCGGTGGCACATCTGTTCCTGGGTCCCGGCCGCGCGGCGCTGCGGGACGGCGAGCTTCTGACGGCGATTCACGTCCCGGCCATGCCTGCCCGCTCCGGCAGCGCGTTCCAGCGTTGCGTGCGCACCGCCATGGATATCGCGGTGGTGAACTGCGCCGCCTTCGTTCGCCTGGACGGGGACGACCCCGACACCGTCGAGGAGGCGCGCATCGCTCTCGGCGCGGTGGGGCCCACGCCGTTGCGGGCGGCGTCGGCGGAGAGCTGTCTGGCGGGCGCCCGGCTGGACGAGCGCGTCGTGGAGGAAGCAGGCGAGTGTGCCGCCTCCGACGCCCGGCCCATCGACGACGTGCGCGCGAGCGCGGACTATCGCAGGGAGATGGTCCGGGTCTTGACCCGACGGGCCATCTGGAGCGCGTTCCGGCGCGCGCGAGGCGAGGCTTGATGGAGACCCCACGCATCCGCATCACGGTGACCGTCAACGGCGAGCCGTACCAGGAGGACCTGCCGGCCACCCGCTCGCTGCTGGATTTCCTGCGCGACGACCTGGGCCTCACCGGTACCAAGGAGGGGTGCGGCGAGGGGGAATGCGGCGCCTGCTCCGTGATCCTCGACGGACGGCTGGTGGACGCCTGTCTGATCTTCGCGGCGGAAGCGGACGGCCGGCACGTGGAGACCGTGGAGGGGCTGGCCGACGGCGAGGCGCTGCACCCGCTGCAGCGCACCTTCGCTTCGGCCGGAGCGGCCCAGTGCGGCTTTTGCACCCCGGGCATGCTCGTGGCGGGCAAGGCCCTGCTGGACGGCAATCCTTCCCCCACCCGCGAGGACGTGGCCCACGGCATCGCCGGCAACCTGTGCCGCTGCACCGGCTACGGCACCATCATCCAGGCGGTCATGGAGGCAGCGGAGGAATCATGAGAGTCGTCGGTCAGGAGCTTCCCAGGGTCGAGATTCTGGAGAAGGTCACCGGACAGTCGATGTTCGGCGCGGACGTCTTGCCCGGCGACCGGGTTCTTGCCGGCAAGATGGTGCTGAGCCCGCACCCCCATGCGCGCATCACCGCCATCCGCACCGAGCGCGCCGAGCGCCTGCCGGGTGTCAAGGCGGTGGTGACGGCCGCCGACCTGCCGGACGTCCGCTACGGCCGCTTCGTGCGCGACGAGGCGTACTTCGCCACCACCAAGGCGCGCTATGCCGGCGACCGCATCGCCGCGGTGGCGGCGGTGGACGAGGAGACCGCGGAGGAAGCCGTGCGGCTCATCGAAGTGGACTACGAGGTGCTGCCCTCGGTCACCTCCGGGCTGGAGGCCATGGCGCCGGACGCGCCGCTGCTGCACGAAGACTACGCCGAATACTGGTCGCAGCCGGATCTGGACCGGCGCGGCAACGTGTGCGGCCACAAGCAGATCGTGCGCGGCGACGTGGAGCGCGGGTTCGCCGACGCCGACCGGATCTTCGAGCACCGTTTCCACGTGCCCATGGTGCACCAGACCTACATCGAGCCGCACACCGCCACGGCGCGCTTCGATGCCTCGGGCAAGGCCACGGTGTGGGCGTCCACCCAGGCCCAGTTCCCGTTGCGCGCGGCCATCGCGCAGATCCTGCGGATGCCCATGACCAAGGTCCGGGTCATCCCCACCGAGATCGGCGGCGGCTTCGGCGGCAAGCTGTCGCCCACCGTCGAGCCCGCGGCGGTGGCCCTGGCGCGCAAGGCGCGCCGTCCGGTGCGCATCGTCATGAGCCGGAGCGAGGACTTCCAGACCACCAACCCGCGCCATCCGTTCCACCTGCGCTACAAGACCGGTGTGAAGAACGACGGCACCATCACGGCGCGGGAGATCGAGGTGGTGCTTGGGACCGGTTTCTCCGCCGGTTCGGGCGTCATGATCAGCCAGGGCGCGGCCGTGCGGGCGCCGGGCCCCTATCGCATCCCCAACCTCAAGATCGACAGCTACTGCGTCTACACCAACACGTCCACGTGCGGCGCCTACCGGGGGCCGGCCGGGCCGCAGCTCGCCTTCGCCTCCGAGTCGCAGATGGACATCATCGCCCGGGAGCTGAGCATCGACCCGGTGGAGATGCGCTTGCGCAACGCCCTGGAAGACGGCGACGAGACCCCGGCCGGCGTCCGACTCGACGACGTGCACGCGAAGGAGACACTGCTCAAGGCGGCGGAGGCCCTGAACGCGGCCCCGAAACCGCGGGGAAAGAACGTCGGGCGGGGCATGGCCATGGCCCACTGGCTCGTGGGCGGCATGGCGTCCAGCGCCGGCGTCAAGCTCAACGAGGACGGCACCGTTGCCATCCTCACGGGCCTGGTGGACCTGAGCGGCGCCAGCACATCCCTGGCACAGATCGCCGCGGAAGTGCTCGGCGTATCCCTAGCCGACGTGCACGTGCGCACGGCGGACACCGACTTCGCGCCCCACTCCACCCTCAGCGCGGGCAGCCAGGCGCTCAAGAGCATGGGCGGGGCGGTGCTCTTGGCGGCACGGGAGGCGAAGCGGCAGATCCAGCAGGTGGCTGCGGACAAGCTCGAGGCCGACCCCGGCGACCTGGAGCTCGACGGCAACAACGTGTTCGTCAAGGGGAGCCCGGAGCGTTCCGTGACGCTGCGCGAGGTGGGCCAACTGGCCCTGGAGCACGCACGCGGCCCCATCGTGAGCACCCAGTCCGTGTCACAGCTCACGCCGCATCCGGCCATCGCCGCTCACGCGGCCGAGGTGGAGGTGGACCCGGAGACGGGGCACGTGCGCATCCATCGCTACGTGGCGGCGCAGGACGTCGGCACCGCGGTCAATCCGCTGTCGGTGCGCGGTCAGATAGAAGGCGGGGTCATGCAGGGGCTGGGGCAGGCGCTCAGCGAGGCGTGCACCTTCACCGACGGGAAGATGGACAACCCCAACCTGCTGGACTACAAGATCTTCAGCGCGCTGGACGCCCCGCCGGTGGAAGTGCACCTGATACAGCACCCCTGCGCCACGGGGCCCTTGGGCGCCAAGGGCGTGGGCGAGCCGCCCATCATTCCGCCGCCCGCGGTCATCGCCAACGCCGTCCATGACGCGGTCGGCGTGCGCATCCACGACCTTCCGGTCACGCCGGAGAAGATCGTCCGCGCACTAAGGGCCAAGCAGGCGGAGCAGCAACCGTAGCGACGAACCGGAACCGCCGCCGCCGGGACGGCCGGCACCGGGACGCCGGAATGTGAGAGAATGGCGGACGACCGCGGACGCGGCCGCCCTGTCAGAGCCCCAGAAGCGAGTCGATGCGCTCCTGATCGAAGCCTACCACGGCTTCGCCGTCGATGATGACCACGGGGGTGCTCTGGAAACCGCGCGCCAGAAGGTCCTTCAGCGCCTCCTGGTCCTCGCGGATGTTCTTCTCCACGAAATCAACGCCCTTTTGAGAAAGATACTCTTTCTCTCGATGACAAGGCGGTCAACCGGGCTGGGTGAACAGGATGATGGATTCTGCCATGTGTACCTCCGTGTCTCGTTTCATAGCATCGACCGGGCATTTCTCAAAGTGCGTCTTGACATGACGGCGCCACTTCTGTAGCCAAGGGTCTCGGCGTGGACGACGCCGGCAGAATCGAGACGGAGGGACATTTATGACACGCAAGGGTTTATCCTTTCTGGCCGCGGCCGTCATCCTGGGCGCCGCTTTATACGCAGCTCCCGAGGCGCGCGCCGAAGACTTCTACAAGGGCAAGACGTTCCGCTTCATCGTCGGCTTCTCGCCTGGAGGCGGCTACGACACCTACACGCGGCTGATCGCCCGCTACTTCGGCAAATACATTCCCGGCAACCCCACCACGCTGGTGCAGAACATGACCGGCGCCGGCAGCCTGATCTCGGCCAACTATATCGGCCGGCGGGCCAGACCCGACGGCCTCGCCGGCGCGGTCTTCAACAACTCGCTCATCGTGCAGGCGGCACTGGGCGACAAGAAGGCGGGCGCGGTGCCCTTCGACAAGATGGAATGGGCGGGCGCCCCCAGCAAGGGCGAGATCGTGTGCATGATGATGGCCTTCTCCGGCAAGACGACCTGGAAGGATGTCATCAATTCCAAGGAACCCATCAAGATCGGCGCCACCCGGGCCGGCTCCACCGGCCACGACATCCCGGCGATTCTCAACAAGGCCATGGGCACCAAGTTGAAGATCATCACCGGGTACCGGGGGACGGCCACCATACGGCTGGCGCTGGAGGGACGCGAGGTCGACGGCTTCTGCTCCCAGTGGGAGTCCATGAGGGTGACCGCCCGCAGCATGCTGGACGCCGAGGGCGACCAGAAACTGGTTCCCTTCGTCATCGACAGCCACAGCTATCCGGATCCGGAGATCCAGAACATTCCGCTGTTCAAGGACGTGCTGAACGAGGAAGGCCTCAAGCTCTACAACTCATGGGCGTTCCAGATGGCTTTCCAGCGGATGCTGGCGCTGCCGCCGGGCACACCCAAGGACCGCCTGGAGATCCTGCAAAAGGCCTATGAAAAGACCCTGAAGGACCCCAAGCTGCTGGCGGAAGCCAAGAAGGCCAAGCTCGTGGTCACGTATGTCCCGGGTCCGGAGGTGAAGAAACTCGTGGCCGGCATCCTCAACATGCCGGCGGAGGTCAGGGAGAGCCTGTCCTTCCTGGTCAGTCAAACGAAGAAGTAGTCGTACGCCAACCCCTCAGCAACTCCGCCTTGATCACCTTTCCGGTGGCCCCCTTGGGCAGCTCGGACACGAGGCGGATGTGCCGCGGGTACTTGAAGCGGGCCAGCCGGTCCGCACAGTAGGCCGCCAGGGTGCCGGTCCCCGTACTGGCACCCTGTTTCACCACCACGAACGCGGCTACCTCCTCGCCCAGCTCCGGGTGCGGCACCCCCACCACCGCGGCCTCGGCAACGTCCGGGTGCTCGGCCAGCACCGCCTCGACTTCCTGGGGGAAGACCGAATAGCCGCCCCGGAGGATACGCTCCCGCAAGCGTCCGGTGATCTCCACGAACCCGCCGGCGGAGATCCGGGCGAGATCGCCGGTGCGGAACCAGCCGTCCTCCAGCACCGGCGCGGGATCGTTCCAGTACCCTTGCAGCGCGGCCGGGGTCCTGATCCAGAGTTCTCCCACGTCTCCTTCGCAGGCCGCCGTGCCCTCGTCCGCCACCACCCGGATGTCGACGCCCGGAACCGCGCGCCCGATGCATTCCGGCCGGTCTTCCGCCTCGTACGCCAGATACGAAATGGGCCGGAACAACTCCGTCATGCCGTAACCCCGGAGGATGCGGTGGCCGGCCCGGCGGCGCCATTCGGAAGCCAGGTCCCAAGGACACGGCGCGGCGCCTGACACCGACAGGCGGAGGGACGAAAGGTCCGCGCCCGCAAACTCCGGCGCGCTCAAGAGCCGCCGGAACATGGTGGCCACCCCCAGGAACAGCGTGACGCGGTGCTCCGGCATGGCCGCGAGCACCTTGTCCGGGGCGAATCCGCCGGGCAGCACCACGGTGGCGCCCCTGAGCAGCGGAGCCAGCAGAGAGCCGTTCAGACCGAAGGAATGGGGCAGCGGCAGCACCGACAAGACCACGTCTTCGGGCACCACCGCCATCATGTCCGCCCATGAGTGGTTCGCGAAGGTCAGGGCCGCGTGGCTGAACACGGCACCCTTGGGCCGGCCGGTGCTGCCGGAGCTGTAGCCGAAGTGGGCCGGCGCGGCACCCTCCTTCGCCGTGGTCCACACCCCCGCGCCCGCGTCCATCCTCTCGACCACCAAGGACGGATCCACGTCCGCCAGGATCGCCTCCCGCTCCTCGGACTTCAGCAGCGGGCTCAAAGGCACCGCGGTGGCGCCGAGCTTCCAAATGCCCAGCATTGCCGCCGCGAAGCTCCAGTGATTGGGCAGCACCAGCGCCACCCGGTCGCCGGGCCGGACGCCCCGGTTCGCAAGATTCCGAGCGAACCCCGCGGCGCGTTCGTGCAGCACCTTGTAGGTGAGCGTCTCGTCAGCGCAGACCAGCGCGGGCTTCTCCGGGCAGCACGCGGCGGTTTCCTCCAGCAGGCAGACGAAGTTTCGTGTCGGCGCGATAGGTTCGGAAGGCGTCATATGGGTCGCCGAAGGGTCCACGGGCCGCGGTCCGATCAGGTCAAGGCGCAAAGCCCCCACAAGGAGGGCACGGACCGCCGCGCTGTCCCGGGGCGGCGTCTGCATCACCGTTCGCTCAATTCGTTCATGATCGCGCACTTCGCGCCATGGAGGACAACCATCATTGGACCGGCTTCACACCGCCCTTGCGGCCCAGGCCATAGCCAACCCGGAAGACGTCAGGAATGTTGACGCGCCCGTCGTACAGACGCTGAAACACGCCCAGCGATTCAAGGTCCTGACGAATTCCGGTCACGCCGTGGTCTACATGACGGGGCGGAAGCTTAATCTCATCCTGTTCGGCACCCTCGATCAGGCGCTCCAGACTCCGCTCCTGAGCCCAGCGCTCGACGATTTCCTCGAACCGACATGGCACCGTCATGCCGGCGAGCGGTCCGAGCGCGCGGTGCATCCATGGATAATCCTCCCTGATTTCCGCAACCCGTATCCTGGAGGCCTTCTGCACGCCGCGTTTGATGCTCTCGAAGTGCAGTGCGCGTTCATGCTCCGGGTGACGCTCCGCCGTGTCCAGTGCAGCCTCGCGCAAAGCGACGAGAAAAGACCGCGGACTTACCTGCCCTCTGGTATCCCCCAAGTGGTTTGGAATCCATGTGTAGGGAAAGCCGCGCTTCGCGTTTTGGCCCATCCAGGGTCCCGTAATCACGTGAAACTTCCGGCGCTGCGCGTCGTCATCTGAAATCAGCGTCCGCGGAACGTGGTATAGCGATTGGCCCGCAATTTCAGCGGCAGGCAAGCGCTCTTGGGCGAGAAAATCCCGAAACCTGTCGCCAGCCGGTCCGTTGATCAGGCAGTGCCACAAAAGGCCGTACAGTTCGCGCCCCGGCCAACGCAGTTCCACCGAGGAAGACAGCACCTTGGAGGCGTCGGGGAAGTCGGCGATCCGGTCTTCGTCGGCCTGATCCGTGCGAAGGAAGATCTTCAGGCGCAGCCAACGGTAGGAGCGCATGTCCACAGCCAGTTGCATCAAGCCCCGGATCAGGCGGTACATGTCGCGCCAATCGTCGGAACAGCGATCGAGCGCGTCGAACAGCACGATCAAGAACTCGCCGGCTTGGCCACATTTCGCATCGACATCCAGAAACAGCCGCGCAATGGATTCGGAATTGCCCTCGACATAGCCGATACGCGCCGGCCAAGTGCCCTCACTGCGCAAGGGATGGTCTTTCGGTGCAGTCTGCCATGCCAGCACCGAGCGCCAGATCGTTCTCGGGTCACGGCCTTGGGAAAGCAGGGCCTTCAGCACATCTTTGTCCGGATATCGGTCGGGTTCGGGACGGATTCCGAATCCCGTCGCTACTTTGCTGGGCGGAGTCAAAAAACCCTGCCCGGTGAGCGGCATCTGGATCAATCTGCGAACTGCGTCATTCTGCAGCGCGGCCCACCAGAACGTCTTGCCGGCCCCGCGCATTCCAGTCACGAGCATCACGTTGGGGTCCATCGCCTTGCGGTGGGATGCAGGGAAATGCACTTGTGCCGGCGTGGGGACTTCGCCGTCACTCGTTCCCTCCGGCAAGACCGCAAGCGAGTCGCGGGCCAACACTGCGTCCATTGCCGTGCTCATGCCTGTTCACCCGCACGTCGCGAGAGAATCCGTTCGGCGAAAGGCTCGACGAACCGTCCGTATGCGGACAGCAGAATGGGCTCGTCCAGGTTCATGATCGGCGCCCCTGCCACCAGCCCTCGCGTCCAGTTGATTTCCAGCGGCGCGTGCGGCGCGTTTCGTTCGTTCAGATCGAACGAAAATGCGTCCTCCGCGTCTGGAACTGCCCCGACCGTGTCATCGGTGACTTCGTGGCCCTCCACGGCATCGTAGAGATGATTCCGGAACAGGTCCCAAGCCCTCACTCGGAAGTCCCGCATGTGGGCTTCTCTACCGTCATGCGGCGCAAGCGCGGCGACGATGGCCAGCCGATCCCGGATATGCCGGCTCAGTCGCTGTTGGTTCCAGTGGTTGAAGAGCACGCCGTAGTCAAGCCAAGTACTTTCTCCTCCGGCCGCGAACAACAGAACCTCAGCATCCAGGTCGGTTACAGCGGCCGCCGCGATGTCGTGCAGGCCGCTGCGGCTTTCGATCAAGGAGATCGTCGGCGCAACGGTCTTCTCCAGTTGACCCAGGAGGTTTTGCAGACGCAGTGTCCACGATGCATCCCGGCTCGACACGTACACCCGGCCCAGCTTCGCCAGATACTCCCCCGGAGTGGCTCCGTGCGCTGCTGCAACAAACACCTCCCCCTCGCACTCCTGAGCCCAGGCCGGGGCGGCGAGCATGTCCGGGACGACACGCTCGCCCTGCCCTACGAGTTCTTCCACGAACCAGTCGGTCACGCCGAATCGGGCACAACGCTCCGGTTCAAGCAGGGTCGGCGACAGCCCCGGCGACTCGAGGTCGAGGTCCACGGCGAGGACACGCTCGCCGCTTCGCGCCAAATGCTGTGCGAGAAACGCCAAGGTCGTGCTGCGACCGACGCCGCCCTTGACGGAGAACAGCGTGCAACGGAGGGGGTGCAAGGCATCCGCCGGCGCGGTCACCGTCCACCAGCCGCCCTCGGTCATGAGCCGCTCCACGCGATACACTCTCGGGAAGCCCTCGATCTCGGTTGCCGTGGCAGACAACGTGTGGAGCAGTCGGTCGCTCACATGGAGCACGGCCGATTCTGCCGGGCGGGCGTGGGCGCCAAGCCTGCCTGAGAGGCGGTCTGCAAACCGTTCCAGCGCTGCGCAGGCCTCGCTCCCCGCCTCGACGGTATCCGACACGGTGACTGTCACCCTGCCGGACAGGTCACGCACGAGGTAAACCGGCAGCGCCTCATCCGGCACCGGATCCGACGCGGCCAACTCCTCGATGACGCGAGGCCAGATGTCATCAAAGGCAATGAAATTCGCGCTCATGACTACGCATCCTGACATGCGGACTCTACCATGTCCGCGACAGCCGACGCAGCTTCCCGGTGCGGGCGCACGATGCCTTCGTCGAAGTGCTCGCCGTGCGCGTAACGGTCCGCCTGAGACCAGTCGGCAAACGGCATGTCGCCGGGGAGCCGGCTGGCCAGGCGATCGCCCCCGCGTTCCGCCGCGAAGACCAGAAACGTAGGCCACAAGTCCTGGACGTGCTGGCGGTGCTCTCCTGCTTCAGGCTTGCCCGTGTCGTCTGTTGCCATCCCAAGCCTCTCCATGACCGCCTTCAGGCCGCACTCGGCACTGAAGCCATACAACTGATCCGCGTTGGCCCACCGGTCAGCCTGGAACAGGAGTTCGGCATCGCGCCAATGGCGGCTGTGCGCGTCGAAGAAGTCTGCTGGGTACGGCATTGGCGAGCTACTCCGGTTGATTGCGACCTCCCAACCCGTTCCTCGGCCACGCGCTCGGCGTTCAGCACGAGAAGCCCCGGCTCAATATAGCAACCCTTCCGGCCACCGTCATGAGTTGTCTTCGAGTCTGTCGGGTGGCGGGACTGACTCGGGTGTATTCCGTCGGGTTTCCTCCAGTGCCGGGGATGCTTCTGTGCCCCCGGCCAGGCGCCGCGGTCGCCGAGGGAGTATTCAGTGGCAACGGCACCCCTGGACGAGTCGGCCGGTCGCCCCTAGGGGAAATCGTCCGATCACGGTCAGTCGCGGCATCGTCGGTCGTGGCATTGCGACGCAAGCGCTTAAAGCCCCAGCTTGTCCAGGTCGATGCGCTCCAGCACGTCCCGCGGAATGCGGTTGCGCGGCGTGTACTCGGCCAGGGAGGGCTTGGCGGTGGCGTCGACGCCCCACTTGGCGGTGTAGCCGTCCGAGTCCGTCGACGGGTCGAGGTCGGAACCGCGGGTGTTGGAGATCACCGTGATGTCGCGGTCCGCCTGGCAGCGGGTGCCCAGGGCCCAGGCCACCTCCCGGTCGTCGAAGATGTTGACGTCGTGGTCCACCACCACCACCCGCTTGATGTACATGTCGGCGCCCAGCACCGCCAGGATGGCGTTCTTGGCCTGCCCGGAGATCCGCTGCTCGATGGCGACGTAGCAGCTATAGGGCGCGGGCACGCGCACCGCCGTCACCGACGGGACGATGGCGCGCACGGCGCGGTAGAGGTTCGCCTCCATGGGGATGGTGGACAGCAGCAGGTGGTCCACCTGGGCGACGGAGATGTCGTGAAACAGCGCTCCTTCCCGCATGGTCACGGCATTGTAGCGCACCACCTCGCGCTGGCGCTCGCCCAGGCTGTAGCCGGTGAACTCGCTGAACGGCCCCTCGGGCGTACGCTCGCCGGGCAGGATCTCGCCCTCCAGGATGATCTCGGCATGGGCCGGGACAAGCAGGTCCGAGGTCTCGCAGCGCACCAGTTCCAGCGGCTCTCCCAGTACGCCGCCCATGATGGCGCGCTCGTCCTCGTCGATGGAGCCGATGGCCAACGCTCCCAGGCCGATGGCGGGATGGACCCCCACGGCAAAGGCCACGGGCAGCGCCTCCCCGCGGGCTTCCGCTTTCCGGTAGAACTCCCAAAGGTGCTTGGACGCGGTGATGTGGATGGACGTGCGGTCCTTGCCCATGATCATCAGGCGGTTGTAGGCGCAGTTCCAGGTGCCGTCCTCCGGGTCCCGCGCGAACGAGATGGCGGCGGTGATGTAGGGTCCGGCGTCCGCGGCGTGGTGGACGATCTGCGGCAACGCCAGCAGGTCGACGTCGGAACCCGTATGCACCACTTCCTTGACCGGCCCGCCGTCCACCACCACCGGCGCCACCGGGCGCTCCATGGCTTTCAGAAACGTACGCTGGACCTCCCGCGGTTCGGCGTTCATGGCCAATGCCATGCGCCGCCGGCTCGCATGGAGGTTGGTCACCACCGGGAGCGCGCTGCCCTTGACGTTCTCCAGCAGGAGCACCGGCCGGCGCCGCCGTTCGCGCGCCAGCTTCGCCACCAGCGCGCTCACCTCGTAGCGCGGATCCACGGGACCGGCGATCCTGACCAGATCGTCCTTCGCTTCCACCAACTCCAGGTAACTTCTGAGGTCCTGCGACATGGGTCACCTGTTACTCGGGAATTCCGCGGCAGGCAAGGGATCGTTGCCGCCGGTTTGACACACGGCGGGGTTTCCGGTGAAGAAACAGGAACGGGCACGACGGAAACGGAGGAAACATGGCCATCGACCAAGAACGTGAGCTCGACGATCCCGGTTGCTGCTCCATCGACTACAGCCACCACAAGGCCGTCTTCGAGCGACGGCAGAAGGCCTATCGGGAAGACCCTTCCAAGGCGGTCACCGTGCACGAGGCGCGCATCCGCCTGGTCAACGACCACCTGAAGGAAGCCAGGACATCGGAAGGCTACACCATCCTGTGCGACGAGCCGGAGTCGCGCGGCGGCACCGGCAAGGGCGCGGCCCCGCTCCAGTACTTCGTCGCCTCCATCGGCTTCTGAATGCTCAGCCAGGTGACGCAGTTGGCGTCATTCACGGACATCCGCATCGAGCGCGCCGAGATGTCGGTACGCGGCGAGTTCGACCAGAAGGGAAAGTTCGGGCTGTCGGACGTGCCGTCGGCGTGCACCCGGCTGGTGTACCGGCTGGAGTTGCAAAGCCCGGACAGCCGGGAGCGCATCGTCGAGTTCACCGAGGCGCTGGAACGCTCCTGCTACACTACCAACACCCTGCGGCGCCCGGTGGAAGTGGTGCCGGAGCTGGTCCTCAACGGCGTGGACATACCGCTGGGGTAGTACCCACGCCACCCGGATTCCCGCCAACCACCCAAAACGTCATTCCCGCCACCTAGCCTTGCTCCAGCACCCAGCGGGCCACTTCGTCGTGGCGCGCGAACCAGACTCGGGAGAAGCCCTTCATGTGGCGGAGGATCTCGGTCAGAACGGCGGCGATCATGGGGCGGCCGCCGAAGTGCGCGTGGACGGTGAGGTTGATCATCTCCGGGGCGTCGGAGCGGTACAGGAAGTCGAAGGTGTCCTTATACACGTTGAGGAAGTCGCGCGGGCTGCCCCGCAGCACGCGGTTGTCGGCGAAATCGCTGTGGGGAATGGCCACGATGTCCCCGGAGCCGGTGGCCATGCGGTAGGGCACGTCGGTGTCGTTGTAGTCGCCGTGCCAGACGCACCCGGCCTCCGCCAGGAACCCCGCGGTGTGTTCCGTGGGCGTCGCCCGCGGACTCAGCCAGCCCACCGGCCGCACGCCCGCCACCCCTTCGATGAGATCGAAGCAGCGTCCGATCACCGCCTTCTCCTCCTCGGCGGAAAGGTCCGTGAGGAAAGTGTCCTGGGTGTACGAATGGCCCGCCAGCTCGTGCCCGTTGTCGTGCAAGGCTTTGACCGCCTCGGGAAACATCTCCGCCGAGCGTCCGCTCACGCATACCGTGGCCGGGACCTCGAACTCCCGGAAGATCTTCATGAAGCGCCACACCCCGGTGCGACCGCCGTATTCGGACCAGGAGACTCCGAGCCGGTCCACCACGCCGGGCTTGAGGGGCGAGGACATGGGCGAGTAGGACGGCGCCTTGCCCACGGACCAAGTCTCGAACATCGGCGTCACCAGCACCGCCACCTTCGC
Source organism: Deltaproteobacteria bacterium (assembly GCA_028818775.1). NCBI lineage: Bacteria > Pseudomonadati > Myxococcota > Myxococcia > Deltaproteobacteria bacterium. The sequence continues at coordinate 24,006 of JAPPNE010000141.1, forward strand.
GTCGTCAGGCCATTTCTCGATGGTTGTCAATGTTCCGTTCCCCTTCCCTATCGCTCGCCCATCATCTCGATGAACCGCCGCGCCAGGCGAGGACCCGTGGCCTCGTCCTCGTGCTTGAAGAACACGTACGTCCGCGCCCACTCCTGCCCGCGCACCCGCTCCGCCCACGCGCCGATGGCCTCGTCGGTGTATTCCACGGCGCGCAGGCGCAGATAGCCCCAGCTCGCCGTGGACACGAACGGCACCTCTTCCTTCAGCTCGCCGTCGGCCATGCACAGCGCCACGTCGCGTTCCCGCAGGGTCTCGAAGACCGTCTCATCGAACCACGAGATGTGGCGGAACTCCACGGCGACCCGGCGCCCTTCGGGCAGCACCGCGAGAAAGGCCTGAAGGCGCGGCAGGTCCAGCCGCATGTTGGGCGGCAACTGGAACAGAACCGGGCCGAGCCTGGACCCCAGGGTCTCCAGCCGTTGGAACAGGAACGCCACGGCGTCTCCGGCCTCCTTGAGGCGGGCGTGGTGCGTGATGGCCCGGGACGCCTTCACGGAAAAGGAGAAGTCCTCCGGCACCTGCTCGCACCAGCGCGCCAGCACCGGGTCCGCGGGCATGCGGTAGAACGTGTGGTTGATCTCCACCGTGTCGAAACGCTCGGCGTAGAACGGCAGCATCTCCTTGTCCGGCAGTTTCGCCGGATAGAACTTGCCCTTCCACGGCTTGTAGGCGTAGCCGCTGGTGCCCACGAAGGTCTTCAAGGAGTTTCGCTCCAGAGGTGCGGATACTTGAGGCCGGACCCGGTGACCATCAGCACCACGCGCTCGTCGCGGCCCACGGCGCCCTGCTCCAGCAACCGGCGCAGGGCCGCGAGGCAGGCGGCGCTCTCGGGGGCGACGAAGATGCCCTCGGCGGCGCCGATCTCGCGCACGTCTTCCAAGATCTCTGCGTCGGATACGCTCACGGCGCAGCCGCCGCTCTCTCGCACGATGCGCAGGATCATGAAGTCGCCGATGGCCACGGGCACACGCAGGCCCGCGGCCACCGTGGCCGGCCGGGTCACCGCTTCCGCCGCGTCCGCGCCGTTCTCGAACGCCTCGACGATGGGCGCGCAGCCCTCGGCCTGGACCGAAATCATGCGCGGGCGCCGCGAATCGATCCAGCCCAGTTCTTCCATTTCGTCAAAGGCCTTCCACATGCCGATGAGGCCGGTGCCGCCGCCGGTGGGGTACAGCAGCACGTCCGGCAGCGTCCAGTCCATCTGCTCGGCCAGCTCGTAGGCCATGGTCTTCTTGCCCTCGATCCGGTAAGGCTCCTTCAGGGTCGACACGTCGAACCAGCCCTCGCGCTCCTTCTTCTCCCCGATGATGCGGCCGCAGTCGTTGATGAAGCCGTCCACGAGGACCACGTCGGCACCGTACTGCCGGCATTCCACGATGTTCACGGGCGGCGCGTCTTGCGGCATGTAGATGTGCGCCTCCATGCCTGCCTTTGCCGCGTAGGCCGCCAGCGCCCCGGCTGCGTTTCCCGCTGACGGTACGGCCATACGTTCGACCCCCAGCTCTCGTGCCATGGACACCGCCACGGTCATGCCGCGCGCCTTGAAGGAGCCGGTGGGGTTCAGGGACTCGTCCTTGAGATAAAGCCGGCTCATGCCCAGCCGTTCACCGAGGCGGCAGGCATGGAACAGCGCCGTACACCCCTCCCCCAGCGTGGTGACCGCGGCGTCATCCGTGATCGGCAATACCTCGCGGTAGCGCCACAGGCTCGCCGCGCGCCCCTGCAAGCTCTCTCGGGTCAGGGTCTCGCCGGCCCGCTCAAGGTCATAGCGTACCAGCAAAGGGCTCGCACATTCTCGGCAGAGGTTGTGAAGTCTCCCCCTTTCGTGACGCGCGCCGCACCGCGAACATTCCAGGAACGTCACGTGCATGTGTCACCGCAAGCGGCTTACATGCGCGGGCTCCACACCCGCCCCGGCACGTAGATTTGTCCCTGGAAGAGCTTTCGGGTGGTGCGCACCACGCCCGCCTTGGCCAGCGCGAAGTTGTCTCCGACGCCGCTCAGCTCGAACGCCACGATGATGGAGCCGCTGGGATGCTCGACCTCCACCAGCTCGGAGAAGCCGCCCCCGGTTTCCGCGATGCCGTCGGCGACGGTGCCGGGCACCAGGGCACAGCTACCCACGCAGATGGCGCCGGATACCGCGTGGGACGCGTGGCAGTCCGTGGGCACGAAGTAGCGTGAAGTCAGCGCACCGCCGCGGCGCGGCCGGGACAGGATGCCGAACTTGGGGATGACCTTGCCGCGTACGTCTCCCAGCCCCATCTTCTCGCCCGCCACGACCCGGACGCCTTCCAGCTTCTCCAGCAACGCCCGGTTGGCGTCCAGCTCGGCCTTGCTCTCGTCGCCGCGGATGCCCATGTTCTCGGCCGTGGTCAGCACCATGGGCATGGCCACGTCCACGCAACTCACCTCCACGCCTTCGATGATTTCCTTGCGCCGCCCGGTGGGAAAGAGCGCTCCGGTCTTGGAACCGATGACGTCCATGAAGTTCAGCAGGATGGGCGCCGCCGTGCCCGGGACCCCGTCGATGACGGTGTCGCCGTCGTACTCCACGTACCCTTCGGGGGTCTCCACCACCGCCTCGATGAGCGAGTCGGTGTTGACGTTGCGGATGTTCACCACCGTCCGCGGATCGTCGGAGGGCACGAGCCCGTGCTCGATGGCGAACGGGCCGATGCCCGCCAGCATGTTGCCGCAGGTGGGACCGTAGTCGACGAACGCCTTGTCCACCGACACCTGCGCGAAAAGGTAGTCGACGTCCGCCCAGGGGTGGTCCGACGGCGACACGATGGCGACCTTGCTCGTGAGGGTGGTGGCGCCGCCCACGCCGTCGATCTGGCGCTGGTCCGGGGAGCCCATGGCCGCCAGCAGCACCTCGTCGCGCGTGGTCTCGTCCGCCGGCAGGTCGCCGGCCAGGAAGTACGGCCCGCGCGAGGTGCCGCCGCGCATCATCGTACAGGAAATCGCCGTCTGTCTCGCCATGGTCAGGAAATCCTTTCCCAGATGAGCGACGCCCGGCTGCCCGGTCCGCCCATGACCGGGGGCGCCGCGGTCAACACCAGCCGATCGCCCTCGAAGGACACCTCCCGCCGCGTGGTGGTGCCGTCGAGCCGGGGATCGTGGGCGAACTCGATGTGGTGCAGGACCACGTCGCCGCGCAGCTCGAACTCACCGAAATAGCTGAAATAAGTGCCGTCGGGCCGGCGCGTGGCGGTGGCCATGTGGCCGTCGGCGGTGTACTCCATCCGGCCCACCACCGGAGCGTCTTCACCCGATCCGGTGTTGCCGTCGGCGTCGGTAAAGCGAAACTCGTGCAGACGCCACGTTCCGATCATGCGGTCTCGATACGCCATCGTCTCAGGATAGCGTTTCGCGCCGGTAGTGCAACTCCAGGAAAACCCCATCCGCGGTACCGGCGGCGATGGATCGGCGCCGTCGCGGACCGGTTCCCGTCTTGTCGGTCCGATGGACGAGGCGGGACCCTACGTTGCCAGCACCACGGCCTCCGGCTCCAGGTCGGTCTCGACCGCCACCGTGCCGCCGTAGTCGTCCACGATGCAGTAGAGCGCCGGCACCAGAAACAACACCTGGAACGTGGACGCGGCAAGGCCGAAAGCGAGGCTGGTCACCAGCGGGATCAGCACCTGGGCCTGGAGGCTCGTCTCCATCAACAAGGGCAGCACCCCCGCCACCGTGGTCAGCGAGGTCAGCAGGACGGCCCGGAAACGCTGCCGCGCCGCGCCGCGCGATGCCGCCTCCGGGGACTCGCCGCGGGCGCGGCGGATCTTGATGAAGGTCACGAGCACGATGGCGTTGTTGACCACGACACCGGCAAGGGAGACGAACCCCACGAGGCTGGGCATGGAGAGATCGAGGCCCATGGCGACGTGGCCTATGACCACGCCCACGAGACCCACGGGAATGGACGCCATGATCACCAGGGGCTCCACGTAGCCGCGGAACTGGAAGCTCAAGAGAAGGAAGATGGCGGCCAGCCCCACCAGGAAATTCCGCCCAAGCGACGCTCCGGTCTCGGCCGACTCACGCGCCTGCCCCTCCAGTTCCGTGCGGATGCCCGGATAGCGCGCCAGCAGATCGGGCAAGAACCGGGCCTGCGTGTCTGCGATGATTTCCGCGGCGTTGGCCTTCTCCGGGTCGATGTCGCCCTGGATGGTCACCGCGCGGCGGCCGTCCACACGGTGGATACGACTGTAGCCGCGCTCCGCGTCCAGCGTCGCCACGGCATGCAACGGTACCTGCTCTCCGGCGGGCAGGGTGACGGTGAAGCGGGCGAGGTCGGCGAGGCTGT
>JAPPNE010000142.1 GCA_028818775.1 Deltaproteobacteria bacterium
GCACCCTGGCCGCCGCCCGCCCGGACCTCGTCCTCGATCTCGGCGCCGGCACCGGGGCCCTCTCCGAAGCTCTCCTGCTGCACGGAGGGGCCGGCGCGGTCGAGCTGATCGACGTCGACGCCGAGATGCTGGATCAGGCCCGGCTGCGGCTCGCGCGGTTCGGCGCGCGGGGGGTGCGGCTCTTTTGCGTAGAATGCTATCTCATTCATTCATAATGAGTTATGCTCACGGGCACCCCTTCGTGGTGCGCCTTTGGCCGGGGGCAGCTTCCGGCAAGCGTCTCGACCCGCTGCTTTTGGCTCCCGTCCCGGCCTGATCACGACGCCGGCAGATTCCGGTCTTCGCCTCTGGCGCGCTCCCCTGGACATTCGCGCGGCGTTTTAGTACGGTGTCGTGGGGAAGGGAGACGCCCCCGCGATGGTCGCAGCGACGACGAGGTTCTCTGGACGCACCTTCAGCGCGCGGGAGATGACGCTGATCCGCGAGGTCGTGCGGGACTGTTCGGGCTTGAGCCGGATGGAGCTGGCGCGCACGGTGTGCGAGCTGTTGCGGTGGCGGCGTCCCAACGGGCGGCTCAAGGCCCGCGAGTGCCGGGAGTTGCTCGAGCGGCTCGACACGGAGAGTGCGCTGGTGCTGCCGGACAAGCGGCTGGGGCGCGTGCCGGGCTCGGTCACCCGGGTGCCCCAGACGGCGGCGGGAGAGCCGGGTTGCCCGCTCGTGGGCAGCGTGCGCGACGTCGAGCCCCTGTCGGTCGAGCCGGTGCGCGAGCCGGCCGAGCGGTTGCTGTTCCGGGAGCTGGTGGGGCGCTACCACTACCTGGGGCACACGGTGCCGTTCGGCGCCCACCTGCGTTATCTGGTGTTCGCGTCGAGGCCGCAGCGGGTGGTGGTCGGCTGCCTGCAGTTCTCCAGCCCGGCGTGGCGCATGGCGGCGCGGGACGGCTGGGTCGGCTGGGACGACGCGACCCGGGCGCGGAATCTCCAGCACGTGGTCAACAACAGCCGCTTCCTGTTGCTGCCGTGGGTCGGGGTGAGGAACCTGGCCAGCGCGGTCCTCTCGCGCGGGCTCGCGCACTTGCTGGTCGACTGGCCGCGCCGCTACGGCCTCGAGCCGTGGCTCGTCGAGACGCTGGTGGACCCGAGCCGCCACCACGGCGGTTCGTATCGCGCCGCCAACTGGGTGGCACTGGGCGCCACCACCGGTCGAGGGCGGATGGACCGGTACGGCCGCCGTGTCGGCGAGGCGCCCAAGACGGTTCTGGTCTATCCTCTGGTCCGGGATGCGCAGCGGCGGCTTCGGGAGGGTTGAGCCGTGCGAGTTGTTCCCCACCCCGCCGCGGCATCCGCCCCGGCGCCGTATGCGGCGGCGGAGACGGCCTTTGCGGAGGCCAAAGCCTACCTCTCTTCGCGCGAGGCCCGGCAGATGAGTGAGAGCGATCTCGAACGGGAGCTGCACCGGCGGGGCCAGGAGCTGATGCAGAAGCTCCTGCAAGGCCACCTTGACCAACGCAGTCCGGGGGAGGCGGCGGGTCCGGTGGCGGGGTCTGATGGTGTCGAGCGCCGGGAACGGCGCGTGCACAAACGCGCGGTGGAGACGATCTTCGGGACGGTGGATGTCGGTCGCGTGGGCTATGCGCGCCCCGGTCACGAGAGCCTCCATCCGCTCGATGCGTCGCTCAACCTGCCGGGGGAGCGTTACTCGCTGGAGGTGCGCCGTCGGGTGGCGGAGGCGGCGGCCTCGCGGTCTTTCGACGAAGCGTTGTTCGATCTGTCCCGCAGTACCGGTGCGGAGGTGCCGAAGCGTCAGGCGGAACAGTTGGCGGCTCGCGCGGCCGAGGACTTCGACGCGTTCTACGAGGCGCGGCGTGCGGCGGCGGGCGAGCCTCAGCCGGCCGAGTCGGTGGTGGTGCTCACCTTCGACGGCAAGGGGGTGGTGCTCCGTCGCGAGGACCTGCGCGAGGCGACGCGCAAGGCGGCCGAGCGGCGTCGGCGGCAACGCGAGCCGCTCTCCCCGTTGGGCCGCGTCCAGCCGGGGGAGAAGAAGCACTCGAAGCGGATGGCGACAGTGGCCGCCGTCTACACGGTCGCGCCGTTCGTGCGGAGTGCGGACGAGTTCCTGCAGACGTTGATGCCCCGACAGCCGGGGGACAAGACCAACAAGGGCAAGAAGGCCAAGACCCCGGCGGTGCGGCCCCGCCCGGTGGCGAAACGGGTCTGGGCGAGCCTCGAACGGGAGCCGGCGGAGGTGGTTGCCGAGGCGCTGCTCGAAGCCGAGCGCCACGACCCCGAGCGGGTCAAGCGCTGGGTGGTGCTCGTCGACGGGGCCGAGACGCAGCTCGACCTCGTCGAAGCGGGCGCGGCCCAATTCGGGGTGGAGGTCACGGTGGTCCTCGACATCATCCACGTGGTCGAGTACGTCTGGAAGGCGGCGCACGTATTCCATC
>JAPPNE010000143.1 GCA_028818775.1 Deltaproteobacteria bacterium
AACGAAAAATCCTCCGCATATTATGCTGCGAATTAACCAGACACCACACTAGCCGAACTCGAAGAAACGTACTATCAGCAGGGCGAAGAGTCGGGTTCTCCCGTACATCTTCGGCAAGAACGCCGGCGGGTTGTCGACGGGTTGCCCGAGGCCGATTCCGAATCGGAGAGGGGTAAGGAACCAATGACACGCATGCGGTGCACGATCCGACGCACGGCTTCGAAACGGCGTGCCCGCCGAGCAGCGGCTCGAGCGGTGGGTACCCCCACCGTAGTCCTGGCTCTCGCCCTCGCGCTCGCGGGTTGCGGCACGAGCGCGACGGTGCACCCGGTCGATGGAACCCCCGATCTCAAGACGGAAGAGCAACGACGCGAGGAATACGCCGGTCACGAGGAGTTCCGCAACCAGCATGGGCTCGCCCGGATCAAGGCGCACTACGCCTACGCCCGCGGTGCGACCGGCGAGGGAGTGACGCTCGGGATCGTCGACAGCGGAGTCGATCCCGATCACCCCAAGTTCGAAGGCAAGCTCGAAGCGAGCTACGTCGGGGACTACGATCCCGATTTCAGCACCTGCGACGAGGTCGGCCCCGACGGCGCGTGCCTCAGTGCGCTGGGACATGGAACGCTGGTCGCGGGGATCATGGCCGCCGCACGGCACCGGACGCCGGACGCGGGCGCGGCAGGCGGGCCCGCCATTCACGGGGTCGCTTTCGACGCCAGGGTCATATCGGTGGGGGTGGGATCGCGCGACCTGGAGGAAGTCATCGACGAGATCGTGGCGGAGTACCCGGAGGACCCCACGCCCGAGCAGATCGCGGAGCTCCAGGCGCGGGTCCTCGATGTCGAAGCGCAACTCGAGAGGGAACTGGAGCGGGACACCGGGATCGCCTTCGTCCGCCTGAACGGCCGGGTGACGGCCGTCAACTGCAGCTTCGGTCTTCCCGGCAACATCGAGCACTTCGGCGCGCAGGAGTTGCGGGAACGCTTTCCCAACGTCATCGAGGCGATGGCGCAGGCGGATACCGCGGCCGGCAAGCGCACGGTATACGTATGGGCGGCCGGCAACGCCCACGGCGAGTTGGAACCGGACGGGTCGCCGGTATCGGCGACCTCGGTCGAAATCCTGCCCGGGCTTCCGGTGCGGATCCCGGAGTTGCGAGGTCATTCGCTGGCCGTCGTGGCGACGAACCCGCAAGGCACGATCGCCGACTTCTCCAACCGTTGCGGGATCGCGAAGGAGTTCTGTCTGGCCGCGCCCGGCGTGGACATCACGAGCGCCGCGCCGGCTTTCCACTGCGAGGCTGGTGCATCGCAGTGTTTCATCACGGTCGAAGAGGCCGGCACCTCCTCCGCGGCCCCGTTCGTCACGGGCGGGATCGGGCTGCTCGCCCAGCATTTTCGGGGCCAGCTCGGCAATGACGAGATCGTGGAGCGCATTCTCGCCACCGCGGACAGGACGGGCGTCTACGCGGACGCCGACATGTACGGCCAGGGATTCCTGGACCTCGATGCGGCGACCCGGCCGGTCGGAGAAAAGCGGATGCTGACCGGCCTCTCGCTCTTCGGCTCATCGTCACCGGAGGCACGGAGCGCCCTGCACCTGGGCCCGGCCTTCGGGGATTCCCTGGTGCGCGGACTTGCTTCGGCCCATGTGGCGAGCTTCGACGAACTCGATGCGCCGTTCGTCCACCGTCTCGGCGATTACCTTCGGCCGGTGGGCTTTGCCGGTCGCTCGCTCGGCGAGCGCCTGAGAGCGTTGGGACGCGATCCCCGCGGAACGCCGTGGGAGGTGGACGGGCACGGGTTGCAGGTGCGCCTCGACGTCGTCCCGACCGTGCACGGTGCTGGTGTCGGCGACGGCCCGGGCGTCGCCTTCGCGGAGCATGCTGTCGGAGGTATGGGCACGATAGGGGCCGGGCCGTGGGCAAGCCCGGCTGCGCTCGCTTCGCTGTCGGTCACGCACGATTTCGGCGGCGGCCGGCTTGCGCTCGGATACCGCAGCCGGCTGGCCTCGCGGTTCGGCTTGGGACCGGGAGAGCTCACGCCGGGCACGTTCACGGACGCCGGCGCATTCGCCAATCCCTATCTCGGTTTCGCCCGCAACGGGACCAGCCTCGGTTTCGCATCGTCCCTGGGCACGGGCTCGGTTCAGGCCGCGGCGTTCGCGGCCACGGGGCGGTACGGCGGCCGGGAGGACGCACACAATGCGGGGATCACGGGCGCCCTCACCGAGTACCGCTTCGGTGGGCTCGCCGATTCGGGCCTCTCGTTGCAGGTGGGATGGATGTCGGAAGCGAACGGAGCGGTGGGGAGCCGGCCCGACGGCGCCTTCGGCGAGTTTCATACGGGGACGACCCTCACGGGGCTCTCGGCGTTCCGTCGTCTGAGCGGGGGCTGGACGGTGCTGGGAAGCGCCCACGCCGGCGTGCACCGGACGGACAGCCGGCGCCGGGGCATCGTGCGAGGGATATCGGGACTTTGGAGCGGCGCCTTCGCGGTCGGCGTCGTCGGCCGGGATGTCGCCCGAAGCGGCGACCGGCTTGCGTTCCGGCTGTCGCAGCCGCTGCGCGTCGAGACGGGGCGTGCGCAGTTGCGATGGGTGTCCGGGCGAAGCCCTGACGGACAGGTCGAGATCGAGCGGGCGGATCTGGGCCTCGAGCCCTCGGGCCGCCAACTCGACTTCGAGGTCGCGTACTCGCGTCCCTGGGCGGGCGGCCGGGCGCACATGGCCGCGATCGCCTCGCAGGACGCCGGACACGTGGCAGGCGAAGGGGAGGTCTCAATCGTCGCGCGCTACAACCGGCGGTTCTAAGAAACGCTCAACGGTCCCACACTTCATGACATAATAGACGATAGTATTATCAAGTAGTTATGAGTGATTCGCGAGGTCGATACTTGGTCGGCGTGGACGTCGGCGGCACCTTCATCGACCTGATGGTGTCCGGCGGCGGCCGCCGTCTCCTTCGCAAGACCCTGTCCGATCCCGACGACCGCGCGGGTGCGCTGCTCGCCGGTCTCGAACTCGTGGCGGAGGAACTGGGCCTGTCCTTGCGGGAGTTCCTGCAACGCACCGACAGGATTATCCACGGCAGCACCATCGCCACCAACGCCCTGCTGACGCGCGGCGGCGCGCGCACGGCGCTGCTGACCACGGCGGGTTTCCGGGACGTGCTCAACATGCGGCGCGGCGTGCGCTCGGACCTGTACGACCCCAAGCAGGCGCCGCCCGATCCGCTCATTCCCAGGCAGCGGATTCATCCCATCGCCGAGCGCGTGAACGGGGACGGTGCGGTGCTGGAGGCGGTGGGCGAGGAGTCCGTCAAGCAGGCCGTGGCGGCGGTGCGTCGGGACGGGGTCGAAAGCGTTGCCGTTGGGTTCCTGTTCTCCTTCGCCAACGACGCGCACGAGCGCGCCGTGGGCGAGCGGTTCCGGGCAGCTCTGCCGGACGTGCACGTCTCACTCTCCAGCGAGGTGTTGCCGGAGGTTCGCCTCTATGAACGGCTCAGCACCACCGCGGTCAACGCCTACGTGACCCCGGTGTTGGCGGACTACCTCGAATCCCTTGAGCGGCGGTTGGCGGACAAAGGGTTCCGTGGCCGGTTGCTGGTGATGCAGTCGAGCGGCGGCGTCATGGGACTGGCTCCGGCGGCCCGGTTCGGCGTCCGGAGCATCCTGTCCGGGCCCGCCGCCGGGCCGGTGGCGGGCTTGTGGTACGCCGGTCTCCACGGCATCACCGACGCCATCACCACGGACATGGGCGGCACGAGCTTCGACGTGTGTCTGGCCAACCGAGGCGAGGTGGAGGTGACCAAGGAGATGGAGATCGCGGGGCACCGGATCGCCCTGCCGATGGTGGCGGTGCACACCATCGGCGCGGGCGGCGGCAGCATCGTGTCCGTGGACGGCCGGGGACTGCTGCGGGTGGGACCCGAAAGCGCGGGCGCCACTCCGGGTCCGGTATGCTACGGCCGGGGCGGCGCCCGGCCCACGGTGACGGACGCGGATCTCCTGATCGGTTACCTGAGCGCCGAGCGGTTCTGGGGCGGACGTCTCCGCCTCGACGAGGACACTGCACGGGAAGCGTTTCGCCGTCAGGTAGCCGAACCCCTGGGCATGGACGTGATACGCGCGGCCTACGGCGCCCATCAGGTGGTGAATGCCAGCATGGTGGACGCCATCCGGGAGGTGTCCGTGCGGCGCGGACACGACCCGCGCCGGTTCGTGCTGGTGGCCGCGGGGGGCGCCGGCCCCATCCACGCCTGCGCCATCGCGCGCGAACTGGACATCGGGCTGATCCTGGTGCCGCGGGAAGCGTCGGTGATGTGCGCCGCGGGCCAGCTTCTGTCGGACCTGCGCCACGACTTCGTGAAGAGCTGCGTCATGTCGCTGGAACGGCTCGACCGGCACACGGTGGAAGAGTACTACCGGGATCTGTGCCGCGCGGCCGAGGAGGCGCTGCTGGCCGAGGGTGTCCCGCGGGCTCGCATTGCGCTAAGCTGCGCCGCGGACGTGAGGTACGTGGGACAGTTCAGCGAGGTGGAGGTCCCCGTGACGGGAACCGAGTTGACGGAGGACGCCGTGGCCGGTGTGGCGCGTGACTTTCACCGCATTCACGAGATGCTGAACGGCTACAGCATGCCCGAGGCGGCGGCCGAGATCGTGAACCTTCGAGTGGTGGGAAGGGGGCTTGCCGACGCCGCGCCCATGCCCGCCCGGAGCGGCGACGGCGGCGCCTCCCTGACGGGCCGCAGGAACGCGTTTTTTGACGACGAGTTCGTCGAGGTGCCGGTCCACGACGGGCACCGGCTGGCCGCCGGCGAGAACGTGCGCGGCCCCGCCATCGTCGAGCAGGAGACCACGACGGTGGTGCTGCCGCCCGGGTTCCAGCTCGCCTGCGACGCCTACGGCAACTATCTCGTGCACCCCGACACGCACAGCCTTCAGGAGAGCCTGGAACGGCTTCGGCGCGCCGCGAGTGCTTCGCCCGGCTCGACATGATCGAACCCCGCACGACCATGGACCCCATCCTCCTCACGGTCATCACCAACCGTCTCGAGGGCGTGACCCGCGAGATGGGGGCGGGCATGCTGCGCAGTTCGCGCTCGCCCATCTTCGCCGAGAACAAGGACTTCGTCACCGCGGTGTTCGACCGGCGCCTGAGGCTCGTGGCGCAGACCGCCTACATCCCGGTGCTCATGGGCGCGAGTCCGTTCGCGGTGAAGGCCGTCAGCGACCACTTCGGCGACGACGTGGAGCCCGGCGACGTGATGATCCTCAACGATCCCTACCGCGGCAACAACCACGCGCCGGACATTTCGGTGTTGAAGCCGGTGTTCTTCCAGGGGAAGCTCCGGTTCTGGGTGCTCAGCCGGGGGCACCATGCGGACATCGGCGGGGGCGGCGCGGCCGGACGCAACCCGCACGCGGCCACCGCGTGGGAGGAAGGGCTGCGGATACCTCCGGCGAAGCTTTACCGGGGCGGCGTCTACAACCGGGACGTGTGGGAGATCATCCTGCTGAACGTGCGGCTGCGCGCGCTGGTGGAAGGCGACCTCCAGTGCCAGGTGGGCGCGTGCAACGTGGGCGAGCGGGCGCTCGGGCAGATGCTCCAACGGTACGGCTGTGAGAGCGTGGACCGCGCCATCGACGAGGTGCTGGACCGGAGCGAGACGCAGATGCGGGAGCGCATCGCCGCGGTGCCCGACGGCGTTTACCACGCGTCTCGGCAGCTCGACCACGTGCTGGAGGACGGCGACGCCGGCCGGCGGCCGGCGATCCGGCTCCGGGTCCAGGTGGAAGGCGAGGGGCTGCACGTGGACTTCACCGGTTCCGACCCGCAGATCCCCGTCTACTACAACAGCTCCTACGCCAACACGGTCTCGTCCTGCTACATCGGGCTCTTCTCCACCATCGCCCCGGACGTGGGCGTGAACGAAGGCGCCATGCGCCCGGTGTCGGTGACGGCGCCGGAGGGATCGCTGGTCAATCCGCGCGAGGGCGCGCCCACCACCCAGTGCACCGTGGCCACCTGCGCCACCATCGTGGAGGCGGTGTGGATGGCCCTGTCCGAGGCCATGCCGGAGCGGGCGCAGGCGGCCTGGGCGCGCACCAACGCCGGGGCCGGCACCGCCCTCAACCGCAGGACCGGCCGGCCGGGGGCCTTCATCCTCCATTTCGCCAAGGGCGGCGGCGGCGCTACCCACGGCTTCGACGGCTGGAGCCACATCAGCCCGGTGTCGTCCATGGGCGGCAGCCGGGTGCCGGACCCGGAGCTCTACGAGCTGACCTTCCCGCACCGCATCCTCCAGTACGAGTACCGTCCGGACAGCGCCGGCGCCGGCGAGTGGCGCGGCGGCTACGGCGCGGTGTTCGCCGTGCGTTTCAACGAAGAGGGCACCGCGCTGTCCGTGCAGATCGGCAGCGGCACCGAGGAGACGGCGCCCTTCGGGCTGGGCGGCGGCGCCGCGGCGGCACCCGGGACGGTACGCGTGCGCGGGCGGGACGGCCGGGAGTTGGAGTTCCACCGGGCCGCCATGCACCACCCGCGCGCCGGCGATGTCGCCGAGATCCGCTCCGCCGGGGGCGGAGGCTATGGCGATCCCCGCGAACGGCCGGTGGAGGCCGTCCTGGACGATGTGGCCGGCGGGTTGCTGTCGCCCGAGAATGCCCGGTTGCAGTATGGAGTGGTTGTGGACGCCGTTACGGGAGGCGCGGATATGGAAGCGACTCGAAGGTTGCGGGAAGGGCGGCGCGCGGCGGAAGGGGACCCGGGCTCCTGATCGCTTGACCGGCATACCCCGTAAAGGGGCATAATGACCGCGCACGACACGGCGTCATCAAGGAAACTCTGGAAGGGCCAGCAGGAGGGGATCATGTCGAGGATCATCACACGCGCGCTCACGCAGGAACAGGACGGCGTGCCCGGCTTCATCGCTTCGCCGGAACGGTCGGCGCCAGGCCCGGCCCTGCTCATCGTCCATCACCACTACGGCGTCACGGGCCACATCAAGCACATGGCCTGCGAGTTCGCCGAGGCCGGCTACACCGCCATGGTGCCGGCGCTCTACGACATCCTGGGCTTCTCCGACTTCCACGACGTGCAGAAGCAGACCACGGACGGCCGCTTCGTGGAGGTCATCGGCCAAGGCTGGCGCTACCTCTGCGGAAGGGATGATGTGGACGAGAAGCGCGTGGCGGTCATGGGCCTGTGCATGGGCGGGCGCATCGGCATCCACTTCGTCGCGGCGACGCCGCGGGTCGCAGCGTACCTCGGTTACTACCCCTCGGTGCGGGACGAAGGCCCGAGCGAGCTCAGGCCGCGCCACCCCAACGAGTCCGCCCGGGAGATCCACTGCCCGTCCATGATCCTGTTCGGCGGCCATGACCGCGTGGCGCCCGTGCCCGTGCAGGAGAAGCTACGGGCGGCCTTCCTGGAAGGCACGCCGGACGTCGAGTGGCACTTCTTCCCGCCGGCCGGCCACGGCTTCGCCCTGGCCGACGGCGACGCCTACGACCCCGCGCTGGCCAAGCTTACCTGGCCGCTGTCCGTCAACTTCCTCGACCGGGTGCTGGGAGTGGAAGCCGTAGCCACGAGGATGCGTTCGGTCGCTTGAGCCGGACGCCATGCCGACGCCTTCGGGTGCGGCTGCGGTAGGGGCGGGTTTCAAACCGGCCCGCGGCCGTCTCGGTACGCGATCGAGAAGCGCTTCACCGCTCACCCTCCCACCGGCGGCGTGCGCCGGAACCAGCCGGCCGCCTGCTCGTAGGCGTGGGCGGCGCGCAGCACCCGTTTCTCCCGGAAACGCGGCCCCACGAGCTGGAGCCCGATGGGCAGGCCGCCGGAAGAGAAGCCGCAGTTGACGCTCAGGGCCGGCAGCCCGGTGAGGTTGAAGGGGGTGGTGAAGAGCGAGCGGAAGTTCACGCCCGGGCTCTCGAGGCTGATGTCCTGTCCGTCGACTTCCATGACGGCCCGCTTCGATTCGTCGATGGTGGGGGCCGGTACGGCCGCCGTGGGGGCGGCGATGAGGTCCACGGTCCTGAAGACCTCGTCGAACTCCCGGCACAGAAGGCGCCGCAGGCGCTGTGCGGCGACGTAGGCGTCGGCGGGGATCAGCATGGAAGCGATGTTCTGGCGCAGCAGGCGCGGGCTGTAGTCCCGCGGCCGAGCCGTGAGATAGGGCAGGTTCTCCGCCACGTTCTCTGGCCGCGTGATGCAGGGCCAGACGAACCGTGTCGTGTCCAGGAGCGGGACTTCCACCTCCACCAGCCGCACGCCGAGGGATTCGAGCTGCCGTTGCGCCTCTACGAACGCCTCCCGCACCGCCCGGGTCATGTACCGGTCGAAGTAGTCCTTGACGATCCCTACCCGGATCCCTTCGATGCCCGCGTCGAGGCCGTCCTCGTAGTCCGGCACCGGCTCGTCGGCGCTGTTGGGATCCTCCGGGTCTTGGCCCGCGATCGCCTGCAGGATCAACGCGCAGTCCCGCACCGTCTTGCTGAACACCCCCAGGTGGTTGGTGCTGAAGCCGCCGTCGCCGGGCACGTGCCCGAACCGGCTGATGCGCCCATAGGTGGGCTTGAACCCCACCGTGCCGCACAGCGAGGCTGGGTTTCGCACCGACCCGCCGTTGTCCGTGCCGATGGAACCCAGGCACAGGCTCGCGGCCAGCCCCGCCGCCGACCCGCCGCTGGAGCCGCCGGCGATCCGCTCCGTGTCCCACGGGTTCCGGGTGGTGCCGTAGAACGGGTTGATGGTGGTGCCCCCGTTGGCCCACTCGTGCATGTTGGTCTTGCCCAGGATCACCGCCCCCGCCTCTCTGAGCCGCGCCACGGCCGTAGCGTCCGACTCGGGAACGCAGTCCTCCAGCACCTTGGAACCCGCCGTCGTGCGGATGCCCCGCGTCGCGATGTTGTCCTTGATGGACAGGGGAACGCCGTGCAGCGGCCCGCGATACTTGCCGTCCCGTATCTCCGCCTCCGCGGCCCGCGCGTCCGCCAGCGCCTCCTCCCGCGATACCGTGACGTACGCCACCAGTTCCGGGTTCAGGCGGTCGATGCGAGCGAGCATGAGCTCGGTCAGTTCGACCGGCGAGATCTCGCCGCCCTTGAGTTGTGTGGCTGCATCCTGGAGCGTCAGCTCAGCCAAGTCACGGTCGGTCATCACGGTGCCTCCTGCCATGGATTCGCTGCAATCGCCGTTGCGTTCGGGTAACGGAAGCCTAGGTGTACAACGGTCGAGTATTAAGAGTGTCGCTTGCCCGTTGATTGGGACGTCGTTTATGGCATGATGCCTCAGTTACGAGACTCAGCCAACCATGAGGAAAAAGAGCATGCGCATCGCAGCCGTAGACCTTGTCAGCAACACCTGTTTTCCGGCCTTGGCCGCCCAGGAGCTGGGTTTCTATCGGGAGGAGGGCGCGGACGTGGAGATCGAACTGGTCTCCCAGATCGGCGCCACGCGGGCGCTCCGGGAAGGGAGCGCGGACGCCATGATCGCGGGGTCGGTGCACGACCTTCTGCGCGAGTTTCCCGGCTGGAATGGGGCCAAGCTGCTAGTGGCGCTGTCCCAGGGGACGCCGTGGCTCCTGACGGTGCGGGCGGATCTCGAGGCCGAACGGGGCGACTTCAATGCGCTGAAGGGCCTGCGGCTCACGGCGGCGGAGGGGCCGGACCTGGTGTTCAAGACGCTGCTGGCGGCCGGCGGGCTGGACCCGGAGCGCGACGTAAGCATCGTGCATCTGCCGGGGTCCGAGGCGCGCGACGTTTCGTTCGGAGTGTACGCGGCCCGCGGTCTGGAGTCCGGACAGATCGACGGCTTCTGGTCCAACGCCATGGGCAGCGCCACCGCGGTCTCGCTCGGGGTCGGCAAGGTTCACGTGGACGTGCGGCGGGGCGACGATCCCGCTGAGGTCCGCTACTGTACCTTCGCCGGACTCGGGACCACGGACTCCTTCATCGAACGGGAGCCGGAGCAGTGCGCGGCGGCCGTGCGCGCCATCGTCAAGGCGCAGAAGGCGCTGCGCGCGGACCCGTCACGGGCGGCCGAGGTGGGGGAGGGACTTTTCCCCGAGGACGCCACCGCGCTCATCACCGGCATCGTGGAGCGCGACGTACCGTTCTACGAGCCGGCCATTACCGAGGAGGCGGTGGCGAAGCTGAACGCCTTCGCCCAGTCCGTAGGACATTTGCCGGGACCCGTGCCCTACGAGCAGGTGGCCGCGGTGCGGTTTGGGGACTTGTGGGCGGGTTGAGAACCCTCCGCCACTCCCAGCGTCTCTCTCCGTCATTCCCGTGAAAGCGGGAATGACGTTCCTAAACTCCCTCAGAACCCCGCTGCCGGCTCCAGCGCGCCTTCCGGCGGGGTCCGCGTCTCATAGGCCCACTCGGGCATGCGGCTCTCCATGCCGTTGGCGGCCAGCTCCGCTTCGTAGGTCCTCCGGATCTGAGGGTCCTCGTCCATGTAGGAGATGGCGTTGCCGCCGTCGCGGGTGTCCACCGCGCCCACGTCCTTGGCTTGACCGCCCGGGGCGCCTCCGCGCCGGAAGGCCGGTCCGTAGGGGCCGTCGAAGATCAGCAGGCGCAGCCCCTCCGGGTCGGTGCCGAAGTGCTGGTGGAACCAGTCGCCGCGCATGGGCGCGGCGCTGATCATGCCCACGGGCTCGTAGGTCTGCTGCTTGACGTCGTCGCCGCGTCCTTCCTCCCAGGGCCGCATGCCCAGGGTGTCCGGCCACGTGTAGCTGAACCCCTTGCCCTTGATGCACACCAGGATGGCGC
>JAPPNE010000144.1 GCA_028818775.1 Deltaproteobacteria bacterium
AGGAGATCCCTACCATCCGCGGCATCAAGGTGGCCTACGGCGCCGGCGCCATGCTCGACTACGTGCGGCTGTTCCCGCCGGACGTGTCGGTGTTCACCGGCAACGCCGACATCTTCGGGCTGGTGCCCTTCGGGGTGGCCGGCATGATCAACCCGCCCACGAGCTGCATCCCCGAGTTGTGCGTCGAGCTGTGGCGCGCGCTGGAGCGGGAGGACTACGGACAGGCCGTGCAACTGCAGCGGCGCGTCAACGACGTCACCGCCGTGATCATCGGACTGATCAAGCGCCACGGCCGGGCCGTGGTGGCGGAGATGTACCGCATGCGCGGATTCGACATCAAGCGCTTCCCCAAGTGGGAGACCAAGCCGCTGCCGCCGGAAGCGCGGGACTCGGTGCACCGGGAGCTGAGCCGCGGCGGCTTCCTCGACTGACGCTGGACACTGAACGAGGTTGATCGCGTGGAAGCCTTCAGAAGCACCAACAAGGACATCCCCCGCGTGGGGCGCGGCACGCCGGGCGGCGAGTGGCTGCGGCGCTACTGGCTGGCGGTGGGCACCGAGGCGGAGCTGCACGACGTCCCCCAGGCGGTGCGGGTGCTGGGGGAGGACCTTGTGCTGTTCCGCGACCTCCGGGGACGGCTGGGGCTCATCGGCCGGGACTGCTCGCACCGGGGCTCGTCGCTGGAATACGGCGACGTCGAGGAGCACGGCATCCGCTGCCCCTACCACGGCTGGCTCTACGATGTTGCGGGCAACTGCCTGGAGCAGCCGTCCGAACCGCCGGAGACCAGCTTCTGCGCCAAGGTGAAGCATCCGGCCTATCCCGTGCGAACGCTGGGCGGGCTCATCTTCGCCTACATGGGGCGGGACCCCGACAATCCGCCGCCGCTGCCCAACTACTCCCCGCTGGTGGACCACGGCGGGCAGCGGCTGGTGGAGAGCACGCGCCACTTCGACTACAACTGGTTCAACTTCTACGAGAACAGCGCCGACCCCTGCCACGTGTGGATACTGCACAGCCGCAGCGCCTATGGCGAGCAGACCTGGGGCGGCTCGTTCTTCAGCGCCAAGAGCCCGCCGGCCTACGAGCCGGTGGAGACGCCCTACGGCATGAAGATCGTCATGTCCAAGCCCGGTCCGGCGGAAGGCACCGAGTTCGTCGACGAGATGAGCCTGGGGTTGCCGAGCATCCTGCAGGTGGGCGACACCGAGTTCGTGCACGCGCGGGTGGAGCCGGAAGTGCTGGAGAAGGTGGGCTCCAACTACGAGCACTTCATGTTCCTCACGCCCAACGACGACGACCACTTCATGCTCTTCACCGTGGACTACTACACCGGCCCGGACCCGGACATCTTCGAGCGGCTGGCGAAGATGCGGAAGCGCGAGGCCCCCAAGGGCGAGGTCAAGCCCTACGACACGCGTCCGCTCATGCCCTTCCGCGGCAACATCCGCCAGGAAGACATCGTCACGCAAGGCACCCAGCGGCTCCTGGGCGAGCGCGAGGAGCGTCTCGGCACCTCCGACCGCGGCGTCATCATGCTGCGCCGCATGATCCGCGACGCCATCGACGCCGTGGCCGCGGGCCGGGAGCCCAAGGCGCTGCGGCTGGAGGAGAACGCCGAGGGGTTGGTGAAGCTCGACTCGTTCGTGGGCGTGAGACCCAGCGAACCTGGACCCCGATAGGCCCAGGATGCCCAGGGTCGTGGTCACGGGCGGGAGCGGGCGCCTCGGACAGCAGGCCATCGGCCATCTGCTGGAGCACGGCTGCGAGGTCCTGAGCCTGGACATCGTGCCGCCGCCGGCGAAGCTGTGCGACTCCTGGCTGTGCGACCTGCGCCGCCCGGGCGATCTTTACGAAGCCTTCAAGGGCGCCGACGCCGCCATCCACCTGGGCGCCTACCAGGCCCCTAACCTGGCGCCCGACTGCGAGACCTTCGGCAACAACGTCAGCGCCACCTACAACGTGCTCAAGGCCGCCGTGGACCTGGGCGTGCCGCGGGTCGTGTGCGCGTCGAGCATCGCCGCCTACGGCTTCCTTTACGCTCCCAGGATCTGGGCGCCCGACTACCTGCCCCTGGACGAGGCGTACCCGTGCCGGCCCCAGGACCCCTACGCCCTCTCGAAGGTGTTCGGCGAGCAGCTTGCCGATTCCTGCACGGGCTACAGCGACATCACGGTGGTGAGCCTCCGCTTCAGCGGCGTCAACTTCGACCTGGCCTACGAGGAGTTGCCGCGGCGCTGGGCCGACCCTGGGGTGCGGATGGGAACGTTCTGGAGCTATGTGGACGCGCGTGACGCCGCCGTCGCCTGCCGCCTGGCCCTGGAGGCGCCTTTGTCGGGGCACGAGGTCTTCAACATCGCCGCGCCCACGAGCCGCTACCCGGAGCCGACGGACGAGCTGGTGCGGCGATACATCCCCGGCACGAAGATCAGGGAAGGCTATTCAGGCCATTGGGGCGGCCTCGACGTCACCAAGGCGGCGAACACCCTGGGGTTCAAGGCCGCCCACGTCTGGCGCGACTACCTGAATGCCGACGGCACCGCCAAGACCACCGTTCCCTCCGAACGAGGGTGACCACTGACGACCCCTTCCGCCTCCGAACGGCCGCGAAGGACCGGCCCGGCGTTCGTGTCGCCACGCCGGCCCACGCGCTGCTACGCCAGCGCCACGACGTCGACCTCCACCAACGCCCCTTTCGGCAGTCCCGCCACCGCCACCGTGGTGCGGGCGGGCTTGCCGGAGCCCAGGTAGCTTTCGTAGATGGCGTTGACGGCGGCGAAGTCCGCCATGTCGTTCAGGTAGATGGTGGTCTTCACGGCCTTGTCCCAGGACGTGGCGGCGGCCTCCAGGACGGCCGTGACGTTATCCAGGACCCGGCGCGCCTGCTCCTCCACGCCGCCCGCCACCAGCTCGCCGGTCTCGGGCACCAGCGCGATCTGCCCCGCGGTGTACACGAACCCGTTGGCCCTGATGGCCTGCTCGTAGGGGCCGATGGCCTCGGGTGCCTTGTTGGTATGGATCACTTCGATGGACATGCGCTCTCCTTGCCGGCTGTTGGAATTCCTTGAAATCTACTAGAAACAGGAGGATGACGTTAGACTTTGGCCGGAGCGACGAGCCATGAGACTGATCACCGCGCACAGGATACTCATCGGGACGTCCATCGCGTTCTTCATCTTCTTCAGCGGCTGGGAGCTTACGAACTTCTTCGGCGCCGGCGAAGGCTGGGCGCTGGCCCGGAGCGTCCTCTATCTCGGCGTCGCCGTGGGCTTCGCCGTCTACTTCAGGACCCTCAAGAACAAGGTGCTGTGAGATGACGCCCGACCCCGATGCCTTTCTCGTCCCGGTGACGGAGGACGAGATCCGCCGCGAACGCCGGAAGGCGCGGGAACTGCGCGACAGCCAGTGGTGGAAGAACCGGACGAGCCAAGGCCTGTGCGCTCACTGCGGCGAGCGGTTCCCGGCCCGCGAGCTGACCATGGACCACCTCGTGCCCATCATCCGCGGCGGCAAGAGCACCAAGGGCAACGTCGTCCCCAGTTGCAAGTCCTGCAACACCGCCAGGAAGCACAGCCTGCCGTTCTGATCCGCCAAGGTACGGCCGCCGGCGGCGTCACGCCAGGGTCAACGCCGACCGCGCGGTGATGTAGATCCCCAGCATCAACAGGCCGGTGAAGAGAACCTGACGGAACCGCTGCTCCGAGAGCCGCTTGCGGATTCGCTGGCCCGCGAGCATGCCGACGGCCGCGGGGGCCAGGGCGGCCCCGGACCATGCGCCGAAGGACAGGTCGAGCACGCCGCTGCCTCGGAGCGCCAAGGCCAGCGCCACCGTCGACAGCGTGAAGAACACTCCCATGGCCTGCACCAGCATGTCGCGGGAGAGCCCGATGGCCTGGAGGTACAGGACACCGGGCACGACGAACGACCCGGTCATGCCGGTCAGGATCCCGTTGACGATACCGATCACGGGACCGGCCCAGGTTTCCTGCCTGGGTGTCAGCGCGATCCGCACGCCCGCCAGATTCAGCGCCGCATAAATCACCAGCAACAGTCCCAGCAGTGCCGACAGCCACGCCAGGTCCACCCGCGCCAACGCCAGGGCGCCGATCCACACCGTGGTCGTCGCCGTGGCGAGGAAAGGCCAGAGGCGCCACAGGATGGCGCGGCCGTTGCCGCCCACCGCGGCCTGCCACACGTTGGTGACGAAGGACGGCGCCAGCAACAGCACCATGGCGGTGGTGAGGTCGAAGGCCACGGTCAGCAGGCCGAGGCTCACCGTGGGCAAGCCGAAGCCCACCAGACCCTTGACGGCTCCCGCCAACAGGAAAACGCCGAAGATGATGGCGGCGGTCAGGGGGTCGGGCATGCCGGAGCGCTACCGGGCACCAGGCGGCACGGGTACGAGCGGTGCGGCACCGAGCCGGTGATGGGGTCGATGACGTCGTTGTCGATGATCAGGTTGACGTTGGCGCCTTCGGCGCTGAAGGGATCGTAGCCGGGCAGTCCCAGGTCGGGGCAGCCCTGCCACCAGCCGTGCATGACGCGCACGACTCCGCGAGGAAGCTCGGCGTTGAGATGCGCTTTCATGGTGACGGCCGCGACCTTCGTTTCCACGCGCACGGGCGTCTGCCCGGCGATGCCGAGACCGGTCGCGTCCTCGGGATGGATCTCCACCAGCGGCTCCGGGGTCTTGGCGCGGAGCGACGGCACCGACCGGTGCTGCCCGTGGCAGAAGTTGATGCCCTTGGCCGTGAACAGGGTGAACGGATAGTCGCGCACCACGTCGCCGCCGAACCCGGACTCGCTTGGGGTGAACTCCGGCAGCGGCGCGTAACCCCGTTCCTGGAACGGGATGGAGTAGATCTCCACCAGCCGCGAGCGCGTGTCGAACCCCTTCTCCAGGTACTTGCGGTAGCGCGTTTCCCGGGGCATGGACAGCCCGCCCGGGTGTTTCTTCAACCGCGCCACCGTGATCCCGGCGGGTTCCAGCATGTAGTCCAGCGCGGCCTCCCGGTCGCCGTGCCAGAAGTGCTCGTCGAAGCCCATCCTGCCGGCGAGGTCGAAGAGGATGTCGGCGTCGGAACGGCACTCGTGTTGCGGCGGCACCACCGGCGCCCGGTACTGCAGCCATGTGCTCGTGGCCTCCCCCTGGTCGAAGGAGCCCTTCACGTGCCAGTCCTCCCAGGACGTGGCCGCGGGCAGGAGGAAGTCGGCGTAGCGCCCCGCCGGGGTCTCGTAGAAGTCGGTCTGGACGTAGAGGTCCAGTTGCTGGAGCGCGCGCCGCCCCCGGAGCGTATCGCCGTTGGCCATGATGATGTCGCCGCCGAAGCTCAGGAAGCCCTTGACGGGATAGGGCTCGCCCTCCAGCGCGGCGCGGTACACCTCGTAGGCCTGCACCCGGCCGGTGGCCACGGGCCCCAGAGGCCGGGCGTCGAACCCGAGCCGCTTCCGTTCCTGCTCACGGGAGAGGAACTTGCGTCCGTCCATGCCGTTGACCGGCGTCTTGGCGAAGCGCACGTTGCCGCCGGGCCGGTCGAGGTTGCCGGTGAGGCTGTAGAACAGGCACACCGCGCGGTTGGTCTGCATGGCGTTGGCGTGCTGCTCCAGGCCGTTGTAGCTGTAGTAGCAGCCCGGCGGCGTGCCGCAGAAGAGCCGCACCGCGCGGCGCGCCAGGTCCGGGTCGATGCCGGTGGCCTCCGCCGTGGCTTCCGGCGTGTACAGGCTCAGGTGCCGCTTGAGCAGTTCGAACACCGGCGTCACCCGTTCGACCGCGCCGTTCGCGAGCATGACCTCGAACGATCCCTCAAGGGCGGGACGTCCATTGGCCCGCGGGTTCGCCGGGTCGTGGAACGTGAGCCCGTCCGCCGCCTCGTCCCATACCCCGTAGCGTTCGCGCGACCCGCCGGCGACCACCGCGTCCTGGGTGAGCATCTCGCCCGAACCTTCCCGCACCAGCAGCCGCGCATTGGTCCAGTCGCGCACGAACTCCGCGTCGTAGAGTTGTTCCGCCAGCATCACGTTGAGGAAGCTCAAAGCCAGCAGCCCGTCGGTCCCCGGCCGCACCTTGAGCCAGAGGTCCGCCTTGCGCGTGAGCGGGATGGCCCGCGGGTCGATGACGATGAGCCGGGCGCCGCGCTTCCGCGCCGCGGAGATGCGGATGGCCTGGGTGGGCCAGGAGGCGTTGGGGTTGTGCCCCCACAAGAGGATGCAGGCCGTGTTCTCGAAATCCGGGTTCGGAATCCCGCTGCCGTACGTGTAGCGGGAGCCGTTGTCCTTGTGCCAACTGCAGATGTGCCCCGTGGACACCGTGTTGGGGCTGCCGAACAGGCTGGCGAAGCGGATCAGCCACGGCTCGTACTCCGCCGACGCGCTGCCCCCGGACGCCCCCCGGTAGAAGAACACCGATTCCGCGCCATGGCGGTCCCGCAGCGACCCCAGCCGCTCGGCGATCTCCGCCATGGCCTCGTCCCAGCCCACCCTTTCCCAGCGCGGTTCCGGATCGCTCTTGGGGTTCGTGCGCCGCAGCGGCCAGCGCAGCCGCTCCGGGTCGTACACCAGCTCCGGCGCCGCCTGCCCCTTGATGCAGATGCCCCGGTTGGGATGGTCCGCATCCGGCTCCAGGCGCACGAAGCGCCCGTCCTCCACCGTGGCTACCACCCCACAGCGGGACTTGCTCATGGCGCAGTAGGTGCGGATCTTCTCGATCATGGCGAGGCGATCTCCCTTACCCCCCGAACGTCGACTGGTAGTCCTGCCACGCCTTGGGGCCGGCGCGGTCGAAGACCTTTTCGCGGAGGCCGCCGGCGTACTGGGCGGGGATGAAGTTGATCTTTTCCGTGACGGAGGGCTTGAGGCGGACGCCCTGGGCGCGCAGTTCGTCGGCCATGACGAGGTTGTCCAGCACCACCCGGATCTCGTCGTGGTCGGTCCACATGGCCTTGTAGACGATGCGGCCTTCCTTGCTGACGATGTAGACCATGTTGGGGAGGACGCCGTACAGCCGGTGCACGGTGCCCTCCAGGTCGTCCACCAGCAGCGGGTTCTCGATGCCGTCCTGGTCCCGGCACTGGCGCGCGAATTCGAGCTTCTGCTCGAAGTCCTTGTGCGGACCGTAGTTCTCTCCCGGATGGGGCTCGCGCACGTAGATGGTGAAGAACTCGAAGCCCTTGTCCCGATAGTTCCGGTACATTTCGTTGAGGGGCGAGACCTCGCCCACGAAGGGCGGTCAGGTGATGCTGCCGAACTCCAGCAGCACGTGCTTGCTGCCCTTGAACGCCGAGAGCCGGACCTGTTCGCCTTCCAGGGTCGGAAGGGTGAAGTCCGGAGCCTCCTCCCCGGCCCGCAGGCGCGCGGTGAAGTCGCCGGCCTTGGCCGAGCTTTCCGACCGGTTGAAGGTTTCGTAGTTGTAGGCGCTGACCGAGTGACCCATTGGTGGACTCCTTTGCTTTCTGGGGGCCGCCGTGCGGCCCGTCCGAATCGCGACGATTCTACTATCAAATGACGGGATAAAGGAACCCGGGTCACGCCTGCAAACAGAGACCTTGCCGGAGCCCGGCGTCATGAACGCGCGTCTTCCGCGAGGGCCTCCACGAGCGCCCGCATGTCCTCCGGCATGGGCGCCGTCCATTCCATGGACACGCCTGTTTCCGGGTGGCGGAGGCCGAGCCGCTCCGCGTGCAGGGCCTGCCGTCGGAAGGCGCGCAACAGCTCCGTGACCCGCGGCCCCTGGCCCTTGATGCCGGCGCCGCCGCGCCCGCCGTACACCGGATCGCCCACCACGGGGTGTCCGATGTGGGCCATGTGCACTCGGATCTGGTGAGTGCGGCCGGATTCCAGCCGTACCAGGAGCAGGGTGTGGCCGCGGTAGGCGCCCTTCACGGTGTAATGGCTGGTGGCTTCCTTGCCGCGCCGGTGCACCGACATGCGGGTGCGGTGGACCGGGTGCCTGCCGATGGGCGCCGTGACGGAGCCGCCGTCGCGGACGACGCCGCGAACCAGCGCCAGGTATTCCCGCTTGATGCGCCGTGCCTGCAGCTCCCGGACCAGGCGCAGGCGCACGGCGTCGGTCTTGGCCACCACCAGGAGGCCCGAGGTGTCCTTGTCCAGCCGGTGCACGATGCCGGCGCGCGGCACGGTCTCAAGCGAGGGAGCGTGGTGCATGACGGCGTTGAGCAGGGTGCCCTCGGGATTGCCTGCTCCCGGGTGAACCACCATGCCCGGTGGCTTGTTGATCACCAGCAGGGAATCGTCTTCGTGGACGATTTCCAGCGGGATGGGCTGCGCTTTCCAGGAAACCTCGGCGGGCTCCGGGATCTCCAGCTCGATGCGGGCTCCCGCCGCAACCTTGTCCGAGCATTCCGGGACGCGGTCGTCGAGGCGGACGTGCCCGTCGCGCACGAGCCGCTGGAGGCGAGAGCGCGACTGTTCCGGCAGGAGGGCCGCCAGCGCCGCGTCCAGGCGTTTGCCGTGGAGGGCCTGGGGCACTGTCAGGCGGATCTGGGGTGCAGGGTCTTGAGTCGTCGTGTTCATGGATACGGAAGGCGTCGGCAAATTCGTGCCAGACTCAACCAAAGCTTGTTCCTTTCGTCTGGTGATTGCAACGGACTGTTCTGGAGCCCCCCACCCCGCCTGGATTCCCGCTTCCGCGGGAATGACGGAGGGGAGGGTGGTCCGGTCGGAGCAGGGCCTCGGACGTTGCAACCGCCGTTGACGGCTACGCAACCGCGCCTTAGACTCGTGCGATGGACCTGCGAACCTACCTCGACTCGGTCAGGCGCCTCGCCCCGGAGCGCTTGGTTGAGGTCACGGACAAGCATGACATCCACCTGGAAGTGTGCGCCATGATCGCGGACCTGGAGAAGCGGAAGCGCGAGCCGATGCTGCTCTTCTCCAACATCGACAACCTGAGCGGCGAGCCTTCGGAGTTTCCGTTGCTGATGAACACGTTCGCGTCGCGCGCCGCCTGCGCGGTGGCGCTGGGACTGGCGCCGGAGCACGCGGGCCGCGAGCTGATGCTGGAGTTCCAGGCGCGCGAGGCACGGCGCGAGAAGCCCGTGGTGGTGGACGCCGCCGACGCGCCGGTGAAGCAGGTCAGAATGGACCCCAACCTGTATTTCCTGCCGGTGCTGACGCACCACACCGCCGACCTGGGTCCCTACCTGACCATGACCTGGGCCGCCCGCGACCCGGACACGGGCGTCTACAACTCCTCGTTCCACCGTTGCTACGTGCGCGATCCCAACCACTTGATCATGTTCTTCGAGCGCCGGCACCTGTGGGACTATTATGCCACGCGATAGATTTTATTTGTTATTTATCAGTAAGTTATGTGTTAATCT
>JAPPNE010000145.1 GCA_028818775.1 Deltaproteobacteria bacterium
CGCCATTATTCCGGAGGCCGGATTATTCCGGATTCGTGCAGCGAGTCGGGGGATCACGGGCTCTTCGGTCCATTGTTTCCGGAATAATCAGAGACTGTTCAGGAAGGCCAACAGATCGTCGTCGGGGCGGTAGCGTGCCGGTCGGATGTCCGAAGGCGAGGTCTTGGCCATCGCCCGCTCTTTGAGTTCGAGGTCGGCATGCAGATAGACGAAGGTCGTCTCGACGGACTCGTGGCCGAGCCATAGCGCGATGACCGCCCGGTCGACGCCGTTGGCGAGAAGGTCCATGGCCGCGGTGTGGCGCAGGCAATGCGGAGTGACACGCTTTTTCCCGAGGGAAGGGCAGTCGGCCCTCGCCGTGGCCAGATGTTTGGCCAGCAGGTAGCTGAGACTGTCGTGGCTCAGCGCCCGACCGCGTTGATTGGGGAACACGGGATCGTCCGGTTCGCCCCCGCGTTCCTTCAGCCACGCCTTGAGCATCGCCGCCGCATCCCTGCGCAGCGGCGTGTGGCGTTCCTTGCGCCCCTTGCCGTGACAGCGCAGATGGGCGCCGGCGCCGAGTTGCACGTCGCGGCAACGCAGTTCGATCAGTTCTGACGCCCGCAGCCCGGTTTGAACCGCTACCGTGAGCAGGGCTCGGTCGCGGCGGCCGAACCGGTTCCGCGGGTCCGGGGCGCGGAGCAGGGCCTGGACTTCGTCCCGGTCGAGCCAGGCCACCGGCGAGCGCAGATGGCGTTTGCTCGGCATGGCGAGAACACGTTGCGCGAGGGCCGCATGTTGCGGCTCGTGCAAGGCGACTTGGCGGAAGAAGGAGCGGATCGCGGCCAGGCGGGCGTTACGCGAGCGCGCCCGGTTGCCGCGCTCGTTCTCGAGATGACTGAGGAAGTCGCCGATGAAGGCGGAGTCGAAGTCTTCGAGTCGCAATTCCGAAGGCGGCTTGTTCCACTCCCGCTGGGCGTATCGCACCAGAAGCCGGAAGGTGTCGCGGTAGCTGGCGATGGTATGCGGGCTTGCCTCGCGCTGGTGCATCAGGTGGTTGCTGAAGAACATGGCCAGGAGTCGCGGGAAGTCGGCCGGAGCCTTCATGGCCGCGGCCTCGGCGCGAGGCCGTCGAGCCGTCTGGCGGCGGCCTGCATCAGCTCCGGGGTGGCGGACAGGTACCAGTATGTATCGCTCACATGGGCATGACCGAGCCAGGTCGCGAGGCGCGGGATGTGGCGCTCGACATCGACGCCCTCCCGATACCACCGCACCAGCGTGCCGACGGCGAACGAGTGGCGCATGTCAATGAGCCGGGGGCCGTCGCCACTCGACTTCGCAGGTTCCCGGAGGCCAGTTCGCCGGGACAGCCGGACGAACGTCCAGCGTAGCGTCGACTCCGTGATCCGGGTGCCGCTTTCGTTCAGGAAGAACGCCGGATCGCGGGGGTTGGGGCAGAGACGGTCGCGTCGTGCTGCGTAGCGGCCCAGTGCCAGGCTCGTGGACTCGTGCACGGGAATGTGGCGCGACTTGCCGAACTTGCCGTCGCGCACGGTCAGAACGCCGTTGGCAAGGTCGACGTCGTCCCGGTCGAGGTTCAGGATCTCTCCGGTCCGCATTCCCGTGACCGCCAGCAGCGCAAGCAGCGTGGCGTAGGTGAAGGGCCTGAGCCCGGTGGTCCCGGACAGCGCCCGCGCCGCCGCGATCAGATCGGCGATCTCCTGGTCGCTGTAGATGTAGGGCTGCGGACGACGGTACCGGTAGGGGATCAGGCCCTGCGGCGGGATCTGGTGGCGCGGGTCCACAGCGTTCGCATAACGGGCGAAGCCGCGAACCAGGCCGAGCCGCTTCGCCCATTGGGCGGACTGCGCATGGCTCGGTTCGGTGGCCCATCGAAGCGCCAGTTCGGTGGTGATGAAGACGGCCTCGTACTCACTGGCGACCGTGACGAAGCGCTTCAGGTGCCGTTCTGCGGCCTCCAGCCTGACGCCGAGCGCGCGGCGCGTGGCGAGATACTCGTCGAGCAGGGTGCGCAGGCCGGTCACGACGCACCTCCGGGCCACGCCGGCGCCAGCGCACGCAGCGCCTCCAGGTCGAGCTTGGCGTAGATCTGGGTGGTCTCGGGATGGCGATGGCGCAGGATCTGCCCGATCTCTTCGAGCGAAGCGCCGTTGCGGAGCATCGCGCAAGCCAGCGAGCGGCGCAGGAGATGCGCGCCCTTCAACGGCGCGTCGATTCCCACGCGTGACAGCGCCCGGCGCACGATGTCGCAGATGGCCATCGAGGAGCGGAAGCCCCGGTACGGGGCTATTGCGCGAACGAACACCCGGCGCGTCGCGCACGGCGGGCGACCGTCGCGCAGATAGGCCACCAGAGCCCGCCCGACCTCTTCGGGCAGGGGCAGCGCTTCACACCGCTGCCCTTTGCCGGCAATGGTCACCAGCCCCTTGTCCCAGTCGAGATCGTCCAACGTCAGGGTGGCCACTTCGCCGCCGCGCAGGCCCAGCCGCGCGAGCAGCAGGAGGATGGCGTGGTCCCGCCGGCCGACAGCCGTGTTGCGGTCGCAGCTTGCCAGAACCGACTCCACCTTCTCCGGGAGAAGCGACTTCGGCAGCTCTGGCGAACGCCAGTTCGTCGACGGGATCGCGCCGGCGAGGTCGACGGCGATGTCCCCGCGCTGGTGCAGGTGGCGCAGGAAGCTGCGCATCGCCGTGGCGAGTCCCTTGGCGTGGGAGCGGCTGACGGCATGGCGCACGATGAACCGGTTCGCATCTCTGGCCACCAGCGTCTCGAGGGCCACTGCCCGCGCCCCGAAGCGCTCGTCGAGGAACGCGCGAACCGCGGGAACGTACTTGCCGACCGTCAGCGGACTCAGGCCGCGCTCCTCAACGAGGAAGCGCTCGTAAATGCGTTCGATCCGCGAGACGGCGTCGGCGCTGTCCGTGTCTTTATGGGCCTCGGGTATCCGTCCCTCGTAGCGCAGGTGGCTCAACAGTTGGCGGCCCGTCGCCGCTTCGCCTTGCGGCACCCTTCGAGGTCCGCGGGTGAGCAGAAACGTCTCGAAACGCCCCTCGTCCAGCGCTTCGGCGCCAAGCCCCTCGCTCTCCAGCCAGACGCTGAGGTGCCTGACAAGCCGAAGCTTGTTCCCGGCCGTCTGGCGGGCGTATCCCTGCGCCGCCAGCTCGGCGGCAAACCCATCGAGATCGCGGGCCAAGGACCCAACCCGCAACCACCGCTGGCTCCTTGGACCCGGAAAGAACAGTTCGATCGACATCCGTCTTCTCCATGTTGCTGGCGACATTGCCAGCCGGAGAAGACGCCCGGATTATTCCGGAAACTCAATCACGACCCGTGAGCGATGCCACTGAAATCTCCGCACCTTAGCCGTATGTCAGACGCCACTTCAGAATAATCCGGCGTCCGGAATAATG